>JAKAWF010000246.1 GCA_021817025.1 bacterium | reverse complement strand
CGATCTCTGCGACCCGCCTGACCGGTGTCCGGACCGCGCACAATGGCGCTCATGCCGGTCCTGCTGCTGAACGCCTCGCTCCAGCCCCTGAACGTGATCAGCCGGCGGCGGCTGGTCGTCCTGCTGACCAAGGAGAGGGTGGCCTTCCTGGACGACGAGGTGCGCCGCCAGGTGGAGTCGGAGCTGAACCAGCGTCGCCTCGGCGAGGGGGTGATCGTGGTCCGTTTGCTGCGGAACATCTCCATACCCCGGCGCATGCTCCATCCCAACCGCCGCAACATCCTGCTCCGGGATGACTACACCTGCCAGTACTGCGGTCAGCGCGGCCAGGCCCAGGAGCTGACCATCGACCATGTGGTACCCGTGTCCCGAGGGGGAGCCTCGACCTCCTGGGAGAACCAGGTTGTGGCCTGCCGGCGCTGCAACGGTCGCAAGGCCGACCGCCTCCCCGACGAGGTTAACCTGCGGCTGGCGCGGCAGCCACGGCCGGTCACGCACGAGTACGCCCACCTCCTCTTGCTTCGCCACCCTGAGGTTCGCTCCGCCTATGAGGAGCTCCTCCGCTCGGCGCTACCCACTTCCGCCCGTCACTCTCAGCCCTGGGCCCCCGCCGCGCTCTGAGCGCTGCCCGCGAATCAGTCCGGGTACTGGGGAAGGTGGTGCGGCGGCCGGCGCAGGAGCCGGGCGGTGGCGATGTGGGAGTCGGTGATCCGCTCCACGATCTCGTGCGCGACGGACAGCGAGCGGTGCTGCCCACCGGTGCACCCCACCGCCACCCGGACCACCGTCCGACGCTGCTCCCGATATAGGGGGAGAAGGACCCCCAGGGCGTCCACGAACCCCGACACCAACGCCTCGGCCCCCTTCTGGGCCATGACGTAGCGCCGCACTTCGGGGTCGTCGCCCCGCCGCGTGCGCATCCGGGGCACCCAGTAAGGGCTGTCCAGAAAGCGCGTATCCAGCACCCAGTCGGCCTCCTGGGGGAGCCCGTCCCGGAAGGCGAAGTTGAAGCAGTCGACCCGGACCAGGTCACGGTCGAGCCAGTCATCCAGCAGCTGACGCAGGTAGGCGGAGGACGAGCGATCCAACCCAAGGAGATGGCGGTGGGGCCGCCGGGAGGGCGGCTCGAGCAGCGGCCCCTCCGGTGACCCCACCTCCACCAACCAATACCGGACCGCCTCGCTGTCCAGTTGACCGAGCCAATTGGGGTGATGCCCCTCGGTGACCACTGCGACCGCGTCCGCGGTTGCGGACTCTGCCAAGGCGCCGCGGGGGTCCTCTCCCTCCAGCAGTCGGAAACCCACCTCGCGGGCCAGCTCCTCCAGCCGCGGCCGGAACCGCTCCTCGGCCAGGATCGCCACCAGCGACATCACTGCTCCTACTTGGTCAGCGACCGAGCGGCAGCCGCCTCCCCGCCGCTGCCGTCCGCTGGGCGCCATTGTGCCAGAGGCCGCGCCGGTGGCGAGGGCGGGGCGCCGAAGGTGCCGCCCCTCTGGATCAGGTGGGCAGGACTCCCCTGCGCCCCGCTGCTTCCAGCATCGCCCGCACGTCGTCCCGCCCCGGGGCCAGCTGCAGCAGCTGCTGGTAGGTGGCTATCGCCTCAGCGTCGGCGCCTCGCACCCGAAGCACCCGGGCGAGGAACTCGAGCCAGACCAGGGCCAGGCGGGGATCGCGTGTCTCCTCCTCTATGTCGATCCGCGCCGGCGCGTACAGCAGGCTCCGGCTGGGCGCCTGGCGGGGCCTGGTCCACTCCAGGCACAGGTCGGCCATCTGCCGGCAGGCGGACTCGCAGGGGGGGGCGGAGAGGATGGCGTTGGTGAAGCAGAGGAGCGCCAGGTCGACCTCGCCGGCCTGGCGGCAGGCCTCGCCGGTGCGGCAGGCCAATTCAGAGGCCGCCTCCCCCGGCAATAACTCGGCCAGGTGGACGGCCAGGGCGGCGGCGTCCACCCACTTTCTGGCGCCGAGAAGCTCCGAGAGGCGGCCGCCCGCGGAGCCGACATCCGCCTGGGCGGGCAGCTTGGCGGCGGCGCGCACCGCCTTACGGGCCAGGCCCCTCTCAGCCACGGTCCGCGCCTGTCTCAACGCCTGGGGGACGATCTCCGACACCAGCTGGGGCATCTCCGCGAGCCTCCGCTCGGCGCTCAGCCGCTCCTCCTGCAGCCGGCGCTCGCGCTCCAGCATCAGGGCCTCCCGCTCCTGCCTCTGGCGCTCGCGCTCCAGCGCGGCCCCGGGCGAGATGCGCTCGGTCCATCCGCGACCGCCGGCAGCGCTATCGGAGGTGGCAGCGGCAGCCTCTGACGAGGATCTTCCAGATGGCGCCGCGGGCGCGAGCGCCGACCCGCTGGTGGATCCTCCGTTGGCAGCCGCGTCGTGGGCGGTGGCGTTCCCGCCGCGGGAGGCGGTCCCCGGTGCGGAGAAGGCCTGGGCACCCGCGATCGGGACGGCACGCACGACCACCCGGGCAGCGGGTGCGCCACCGCCATCTCGTGCCGAGGCCCCGTTGGGCACCTCGGCCCGGGGCGGTTCGTTCGGCCTCGCCTCGGGTCGGCCCCGGTCCTGAGCGCCGGGTGGCGGTCCGGCGATCATCCCGGCAGCCCTCAGCTCCTCCTCGGTGGCCAGAAGCAGCAGGAGCTCATACATCGGCCGACCCATGCGGTGGAGGAGATGGCCAGCCTGCTCTGGCAGGCCCGCCTCCTGCACCCGCTGGGCGATGGCGACCGCCTTCTGCCTGAGGAGCTCCTCGGTGATCTGAGCCGAGGACAGGGTCCCCACCTCATGCTGTATGACCGCGGGGAGCTCTGGCACCTCCGGGGCAAGTTGGGTTGCCAGGTATGACCAGGATTGGGCCAGGTCCGCGAGCCCCTGGGTTTGAGAGCTCGCCGTGGCGGGTGAGCGGTTTCCAGCACCCATCAGACCCGGAGCTTGGCACGGCACGGGCGGTTGCCGATCACACCTTCGCATCAGTTCCGTAACACGTGGTTGCCGAGCCCCAAGGTCGCCCGGCATTTGGTCCGGATCGAGCCGCTACGCATTGGCACACCGCTGGCGCTGGCAGCGTCACGCGGAGCGCTGGGGCCCAGCCTCCCCGAGCGCCCGTCGAGCATCATCCCCACGGAAGGGCGGCGACGGTCGGCTGTGCCGTGGACCTATATCCTCCGTCGGCCCGGAGCCACCCATTTTGGCTCGCAAGTTGGTCCCCGGCTGCCGGAGGTCAGAGCTCCGAGTTCAGCCTCTGCTCAACCTGCACCAGGACGCTGTCGATCCGAGCACCCCGGAGGCACCTCTGGTACACACTGGCGGGTCCAGGTCGCGAGTCCATTGACGTGGAGGTCGCCATCCCCGCCGGGTCGTCTTTGCGGGCCGAAGTAGGTTTCGGCCGCATTCGCTGCGCGGGCGCCCTCGGCGAGTGCGACCTAAAGACTGGCGCTGGGGAAATCCTGGTCGAGGAGGTCGGTGCCCTCCTTGCGCGGACCGGCATCGGCGACATAACTGCGAAGGGCTCCCGGGGCCGCGTCGACGCTAAGACCGGGACCAGGGCCGTGCGCATCGGCGACGTGCTCGGGCCGGCCATAATCCGCAACTCCAACGGCGGCACCTGGCTGGGCGACGTGAGCGGGGACATCGATGTGCGGGCCGCCAACGGGCGGATCTCCGTCGAGAGGGCGGCCGCCTCGGTGTCCGCGCGCAGCGCCTGTGGCGACGTCCTTCTCGGGGAGGTGGCGAGCGGCACCGTGTCGGCGAGCACCTCTTGGGGCCGGGTCGAGGTGGGGGTTCGCGCCGGGGTGGTCGCCTGGCTGGACCTCAAGACGCTAGCCGGCAAGCTGGTCAACGAGCTGGACAGCGCCGAGCCGCCCTCGGAGCAGGAGGGCACGGTTCGCCTGGTGGCCAGGACCTCGGCCGGTGACATCACGGTCCGCCGAGCCTAGTCATTCGCGGTCCATCCTGCGCTGCGACGCGCGGCGCAGGGTCGAGATACTCGGGCCAATCAAAGGGGCCCGCGGCTCAACGAACCGGGCACGGCAACAGTGGGAGCAAGTCAGCCAGCCAGCGCAGGGCCGTGCGCCGGCAACCCGTCGGCGACCCAGCGGTCGTGTTCCCAAATTGGCCCCGTTCCTCCCGTTCCCCGACCAGTGGGCCACATTGGCGCAGCGTTTGCGGATTGGCCCGCGCACCCGACCTGGTAATGGGAGCGAGCGGATCTGGCGGCGACCGCACTCTCGGAACTGGCGACCTGGCCACCCCTCTACCCGGCGCCAAGTCAGCCTTCGGCGAGACGCGGCTCCGCCCCAAGCCGCAGCGAGTGGAGCCGCCGCTCCTGAGAGTAGCTACCCTAGAGAGCCTTGAAGTAGCGGGCCACCGGGAGCAGCCGGTACGCGGCCTTCTCATAGGTGCGTCGCTCGGCGGAGTGGCCCGGGTCACCGCCAGTCTCGACCATGGCAACCCGCGCCCCGGACCGACGGAGCCAATTGGTGGCGGTCTCGGTTAACCTCGTACCGACCCCGTGGGCTTGATGGTCTGGGTCTACGGCCAGCATGTAGATCTCGCCGACCTCGGGATCGTCCGTCAACCGGGAGGACACGAAACCCACGACCGCCGGACCCCGCTCGGCGACCCAGCTGACCATGGTTGCATCGGCGAGGGTTCGGCGGATCGCGGCTTGCTGGTGGCCACGCCAGCCATCCTCACCGTGGTGGAGGCGGGCGAACAGCTCACTGCCAAGCTCCGCCTCCAATGAGGCGAACACAGGTGCCTAGGCGCGAAGGGCAAAATCAAGCACAGACTCCTCGTCGGCGGAGCGGTATCTCCGGATCGTGGTCCGCACCGACGGATCGTCGCACACCAATGGCGCACCTCCAGAGCGGTCCAGGTGACCTCGCCCGGCGCCGCCAGCGTCGGCACGACTGCAGAATCTGCCGTTCCCTCCCATCCTGGCGCTCTTAGGGCTCTCGCTCAGCTGGGCAAGCGCAAGGAAACACCGCAGGCGGGGCGGCGGGCGGATGGACACCGGTCGCAGGACCGTCCCATCTCCGCTCTCACCTTCCCTCACGGCGCCGGGCTGGGAGGAGGGAGGCCCGCGGCACGACGGTGACATCGGTATTCCTCCAGATTTGGCAGACGCCCGCAGTCGGTCCCGAGGCCAGCCATACCTGGACCGGGCCAGGGCGGCATGGAGCGATGCGGCAGCGGCTCGATTGGGCTCCCCGACCGTCCCGTCATAAGGAGGTGGCCGCCGGTACGGACGGCGCGGCAGCTGGCGTCACCGGCGGGCCGGAGGTGCACAAGTACCGGCGCCAACTCAGGCACGCGCCGTCGTCCTACTGACTAACGCACGGATGGGCGCGGACCTTGGCGGCATCCCGCGGCAGTCCCGGAGATCAAAAACGGTCGGCCCGGTGGGACTCGAACCCACGACCTGAGCTTTATAAGAGCCCCGCTCTCACCAGCTGAGCTACGGGCCGCCGGGGCTCAGGATATAGCCAGCCGCAGCGATGAGGTCGGGGAGCGGCGCGGACCGCCTCAGCGGGCCAGCACCAGGTTGACCTGCTTGTCGGGCACCACCACGACCCGGCCCACCCGACGACCCCCAAGGAAGTTGGCCACTCGGGCCGAGGCGAGCGCCAGCCGCTCCAGCTCCTCCGAGGATGTCCCCCGGGTGACGGTCATCTGATCGCGCTTCTT
>JAKAWF010000245.1 GCA_021817025.1 bacterium | reverse complement strand
CGACTGATCTCTGCCCCCGCCGTGCCCAGCTCGAACCTGTCCATCCCCGATGGTATAGCGCACTTCGTCGAAAAAAACCAGCCCCCTGGTCGTCTCAGTTCAACCTACGGACTTTGACAGCCCCCTGCTCACCCGCACCTGCTACCTTGAAAGACCGAGCCGATTAGGATAAGAGCGTAGGCGCCTGGCCTCCCCGGGTCGCCCCATGTGCGGTGACAAGTATCGGGCCCACGGGCTACTCCACCCACCAACTCCCACTCCGGTCCTCGGAACCGCTTGAGCATTGCGCCACAGGGCTGGCACCGGGTCGGACTTCGCCGGAAGCTACAGCAGAGATAGACCGAAGCAATGGCTGCGGGGCCTGTGCCCTACGAACTGCCGGGGCATAGGGCAGGCGCGGCACAGTGATCGCGGCGGTGAAACCCCATGTCTTGGTGAGGGCGAAGACCTGATGCCTGCACGAAGCCCCGTTTCGCTCTTCGTCCACGGCTGGGTCGCCAGATTCTCCCCGGACGGTGCTCGACCTCCCCTCCGACCAGGGGCGTCGCTGGCACCTTCTCGACCTCGCTGCGGCGATCGCGGGCTCGCCCGCTCGCCGAGGCCTGACCCACCATCTCGTCTCTGGCCCGAGTGGGCAATAGGCCGGATAGGCGGCCCGCTGGCTGGCCAACGCGATCGACATGAGGGGAGAGCCCAGACGTGACCGCTCCCGGCGGAGCTCCGATCTCCGATCATGGCGCTGTGGCCGCCGCTGATGTCATCCCCGGTCCCTTCGGAGACGCCGTGCCGGGCACCTCGGTGCGGTCCCCGACCGCAGGCTGGGTGCGGGCTGTGGTGGTGCCGGCCGCCATCACCGCCTGGTGCCTCCACCCGCTGGTGCTACCGGGGTACATCCTGCAGGTTGACCTCGTCACCGGTCCTCTGGCCCCCCTCTCGTTGGCGGGCTTCGGAGCTCCTCTCTCACTGCTCTCCCACTTGCTGGGCGGAGCCTTGGCGGGGCGTTTCTATGTGGCTGGAAGCCTCTACCTCTGCGGCTTTGGCCCGATGCTCCTATTGCGGCGGCGCAGCTGGCTGGCCCAGCTCCCCGCCGGCCTGCTCGGGGCGCTCAACCCGTGGGTTTACGACCACCTCATTGAGGGCCAGTGGGGGGTGGCGGCAGCGTTGGGGGTCCTTTTCCTGTGGCTGGCCGGCTGGGAGGCGCTGCAGCACAGGCCCGGCTGGCGGAGGGCTACTCTGTGCGCGCTGGCGGGCTGGTCGGCGGTGGTCCTGGACCCGCGCACGGGGGCGATGCTAGTGGTGCTGGCTGGGGCGAGCCTGCTCTGGCATCGTGCTTGGCGCGACGGCTTATGGCTGCGCTGGAGTCTGGCCAGCTTCCTAATTCTGGGAGCGATGCTGCTGTACGGGGTGCCGCCCTTCTTCCTCGGCCACGACAACGGCACCTACTACGCGGTTCAGCACTTCGGCAGGCCGGATCTGGTCGAGTTCCAGGCCGCCGCCAGCGCCCGGTACGGGCTCTGGCCCAACCTGGCCGGTCTCTACGGGTTCTGGGTGGAGCGCTTGGGCCGCATCCCACTGCTCAAGGCGGGCGCCCCCTGGTGGCCGGTGACGACCGCTGTCCTGATCGCCTTGGCGATCGCCGGCGCCCTCGTCCGGCGGGGACGTGCCTGGTTACTCCCAGCCGGGCTATTCGGGCTGGCTTTCGCCGGCAGCACGGCCACCGGGGTGGGGCAGCAGGTCTTCCTGTGGCTGATGGCGCGGGTGCCCTTGCTAGGGGCCTACCGGGAGCCGCAGGTGTGGAGCGAGCTTTGGCTGCTGGCCCTGGTCGTCCTGGGAGCCGAGGCAGTCAGCTGGCTGGTGGACCGGCCCGGACCCCGTTGGAGGACCGAGCTGGCGGAACCGTTCGCCATCGTGATGGTGGCGGCGACCATGTTCCCCGCCGGGGTCGGCGCGCTCCGGGAGTATCCCGCCACCATCATCCCGGTCCAGTACCCTTCCAGCTGGACTAGGGCCGCGACCTACCTCCAGCAGCACGTGCCTGCCCAGGCTCCGGTGGTGGTCCTGCCTTGGAGCCTCTACGAGGAACTTCCCTTCACCGGCCATCTGCTCACCGCCAATCCCGCGCCCTTCGTGTTCCCCGGCCGTCTGATCAGCCCCAACGACCTCCAGATCCCCGGGGCCGTGACCGAGGCCCGGTCACCCGGGAACCTCGCTCAGGTCGCCCTCGCCCCGAGGCCAGGGTCATGCGCGCTCCAGCGGACGCTGCTGAGTCTGGGGGTGCACTGGGCGATCGTGGAACCGGCCTTCGGGGGCAGCGCCGACGCGGCATCCCTCCTCGCCTGCGGCTTCCAGGTGCGCAGTGGAAGCCTGCCCGGACTGGTCCTGCTCCAGGGCTGACGGCCTCCCGACGCGCTGCCCGAGGCAGCGACAACCCACCCCGTCCTCTCATTCGCGGCGTCATGTGGGTGGCGCACTGGATCGAGCCTGAGACAAGAAAGTTGGGCACAGGGGTCAGGCCACCGTGATCCGGCAGGGTGCCACTGCCAGACCTCCTCCCAATTGACCGGACCACTGGACTCCTGGGAGCGGAGGCCGACGAAGGCGGCTGATCCACGGCCGCTCCAACGCATCCCGGACAGCTTCAGGCGCTGAGCCACCAGGGCACGACACCCGGCCTCCCTTGCTCCCGGCCCGACCAAGAGGCCCATCTCCCGGACGCGGGCGTGGCGCATTCGCAGCCGGTTGGTCTCGAAGTAGCCCAGCGCTTTGTCGCTTCCCTCCATCGGGGTGTCCGATACTCGCAGACGGCGAGCCGCGGCCCGCAACTTCTCGACCTCGCCACAGTCCAGTTCTGCGAGGCGGCCCGCGAGCCAACTGGGAGGATCCGTCGGTGGTGAGTGGGAGGGGCAGGCGAGCCAGGTCGTACAGACGTTCCCGGCATGTGACAGCCTCAACCAGTGGTGCTCCTGACAGCGGGCGGCCAGCTGGCTGAGGCGCCCTACCTCGGCGGAGAACTCCGCTTGGAACTCCGCGAAGAGCCCCTTTTCTGGGGCCCTTCCTGGGGCAGGCTCCCTGCCAGTGCCGAGACTGGCCGAGCTTCACAGATCCGCTCGTTGACCGCCGCAATCTGGTCTACCACCGCTTTGACCTGTTGGTAGTGGGTCACCTCCTCTGGCACCTTGGCCAGAGCGGGTCCAGCTGAGACCGCTCTGGTGACGGTCTTGCCGTCTGCAGACTTGGTCAAGAGGCTGACGGGGCCGTGCCCGGGATGGTCCGGGTCAGGGCAGGCGCAATGGCTCTTTCCACAGCGCCGATAGGTGCTGACCAGGCTACCCCGCCGGAAGTCACCCACACCGGCCAGTTGCCCGCGCAACCTGGTCCTCTGGGTCTCGAGCTCCGCCAGATCTCGGACCTTGGCATTGGGCACAGTGGGCCACCCTCATGCTGCAAGCGCCAACGCTCACCGCACAGCCCGCCCTTGATCTCCTCGTCAAGCCGAGCCTACAACCTCACAACCTTGTCCCACCCCCGACCGGATCCTGATTGCGCCTGGATCTGGGAGAGTATATTGTGAGTCTGATGATCAGGCAGAAGGTGGCCCCGGGTCCCAACCCCATCCACAAGCCCCCAACTACTCCGGGCGCTGGTCGAGGGCTAAGCTAGCCCGGTTCGCGGTGGGGGTGCCGTGGGCGACGTTGATTGCGTGGCCCTCGGGGGCGTGCCAGTGGCGGTCGGTTGAATTGGTGCGTTCATCGCGATCTCGTTGCGAAGGAATCGGCCCTTGTCCTCTTCGCTCCACCTGACAGTCCCTGCTCGGAGCTTCCGCTCTATCGATTCGATCGTGATGAAGCGCGTGACCAGGTAGTAGAACTTGGTCCGCCGGACGTCCCGGGCATTCAGCCGGCGTTCCTTGGCCTCGATCTCGTAGAAGCGGTCGACCAGGTAGTTCCAGTCCGCGTAAACGGTGTCGTCAGCATCGCGTTGGGTGGCGACTATCTCTTTGCCGGCCACCCAGTACCCAATCGCGAAGTCCCCCAGGATCGTCCACGCCCCGACCGCGTCGACCGTCCCGGAGCGGACGAAGTAAGCGACTAACTCCAGGTAGTTGAAGAGCGCGGTGGCGTCGGCGATGCTCGGCGACCCGCGGTCGAAGCCGGTTGCGACCACACTCCTACGGGACCTCATCTCTCGGGAATCCCAGGCCTGGGCCAGCCGCCACAGGAAGTCGTCGCTCTGCGTCCGCTGCCGTTGGCGGCTCTGCAAGAGGAGACCGACCACGGCGCTCACGGCGATCAGGGCGGTGGCGTAAGCAAGAACCGCTTGAGCGTCGGACATCACCTCTCCCCCCGAAGGGCAACTTCGGTGCCTGGGTGCGGCAGCATGGACCATGACGGGAGCGCACGTCCGTCATGGTATTCGGCGTGGAGGTGGCCCCGGTGACCTGGGCGTTGACGGGCCGAGCGTGGGCCTCGCATACTGCGCTCGGGTGGGGAGGACTCAGCGTCGGCGTTCCAGAGCGCTCTTTGCACGGCGGCCAAGGAGAGGCTCTCGGTGATTGCGATTCGCCCTTTCGCAGAAGCGGAGATTGGATTGGCCACTGACGGGTTGCGGCATGCCCTGCCCACCGATTCGGGTCGGTGCCAGGCCGCTGCGGCAGCCTTCAAACCAGTTCTGGTGGCGCAGACCGCCCTCCCCAACCCGCGGGCGCTGGGGACTGGCGGGCCGAAGCAGGTCCTAGTCCCCGGGGCAGGCACCGGCTGGTCTCGCCGCGGGGCGTGGTCCCGGAGACCTCCCGGATCGAACCCGCCGTGGGATCTGAGCTGGTTGCAGATTGGGGACTGTTGCGGCCCATCGATCAGGAGTCGTGGCCAGGCCCGCGACCGGGGGATGGCTTGACTCCGGCCAGACGGTGCGACATCGCCGACGAAGGCTTACCAGCGACACCTGGCTCCAGCCGGCCCGGGAGCCGACCGGGTCCGGACGGCCGGGCCCGGAGCATGTTCCACGAGGGCGCGAGTGGCCGTGGATAGGGCCGATGACCAGGGGGTGCGGACGGGCCCGTGCCCCGAGCCGCAATCTTCCGCCGGGGGTCCGGTCGAGCCAAGGCTCAGCGTGATCGTGCCGGCGTACCGGGAGGGGCCCCGGATAGTGGCCAATCTGCTCCGCCTGACCCAGGCGCTGGAGCAGACCGGCAGCTCCTGGGAGGTGATCGTGGTCGTCGACGGCGATCCCAAGACGTGGGCCGCGGCTAGGACCTGCTGCACCCCGCAGGTGCGGGTGGAGGGCTACTCCCGCAACCGGGGCAAGGGCTTCGCCCTGCGCTACGGGATCTCGAAGGCGCGCGGCCGGCTGGTCACCTTCATCGACTCCGACATGGAGATCGCCCCCGAGGAGATCGGCCGGATGGCCGGCCTGCTCGAGCTCTACGAGGCGGACGTGGTGGTGGGCAGCAAGCGGCACCCGCTCAGCGAGGTCCACTACCCCTGGCCGCGGCGGGTCCAGTCGCTCACCTACCAGCTCCTGGTGCGGCTGCTGTTCCGGGTCAGAGTCCGCGACACCCAGACCGGTTTGAAGATGTTCCGGCGCGAGGTGGCGGAGCGGGTGGTGGACGCGGCTCTGGTCAAGCGCTTCGCCTTCGACCTGGAGCTGCTCGTGCTGGCCAGCCACTTCGGCTACCGGCGGATCATCGAGTCCCCGGTCA
>JAKAWF010000244.1 GCA_021817025.1 bacterium | reverse complement strand
CCCCAGGACCGAGATTGACAACTCGATGGAGTCCCTCATCCATCACTTCAAGATCAGTACCGAGGGCTTCCGGCCGGCCCCCGCAAGCTGCTACTCAGCAGTCGAGAGTGCCCGCGGCGAGCTGGGCTTCTTCATCGTCAGCGACGGTGCCAACCGGCCCTACCGATGCAAGGTGAGGGGACCTTCGTTCAGCAACCTGTCGGCGCTCGCGCACATGGTCAAGGATGAGATGGTGGCGGACGTGGTGGCCGTCGTGGGCAGCATCGACATCATTCTGGGCGACATCGACCGATAGGGCGGTGCCGGGGACTCCGTTGGCCTCGACAAAGGAGCTGGGCGGGTGCCATCTCGCCCTCCCCAAGTCGGGCGGCTGGAGCGCCAGTCAGAGGGTGCGCTCCGGTTGGCGGCGGAGGGCGCGGGGCAGCACGATCAGGGCCTCCAGGGCGGCGAGAAGCAGGAGCGCCGACGCGATTCGCGGCACGAAGGCGGTGACCTCCGGGGGGGAGGTGAACAGCCAGCCGATCAAGACCGGGACCCCGATCGCGGGCACGATCGCGAAGCCTCGTTCCCGGGCGCCCAGACTGAAGTAGACGAGCAGGTTGACCACCGTGAGGCCGGCCACTCCGGCGCTGAAGAGGAGCAGCAGCGAGGAGTCGCGCTCGTACTGGTGGCCCAGGACGATGCCGAGCAGCGGACGAGAGAGGAGGGCGTAGGCGCTCAGGACCAGCCCGTCGATCACAGCCAGGGCACCCAGGGTCTGGAGCAGCAGCAGCCGTCTGGCCCGGGCGGTGGCGGCCGCTGCCACCCGCGGGTACATCACGGCGCTGAGGCTGCTGGTGCCGAAGAAGAGGATCTTGCCCATCACGGAGAGGCCCGAGTAGAGACCGGCTCCGTAGGGGCTCAGCACGTGCCGAGCGGCGACCACATCGAAGTTGTTGAAGATGGGTGCCGTGGCCGCGCCGGCCACCACGCTGATGTCGATCAGCGCCCCCGGGTGAGCCCGCCGACCGGATCCCTGAACCCTGCCGTGTCGCGGGTAGACGGCGGACCCCAGGGCGCCCGCGACCGACGCCAGGGGCACCGCGGTGGCCCCCAGCCCCAGCCGCAGCAGCAGCACCGCGAGCAGCGCCATGGTGCCGCCGTAGAGGAGGAAGTTGAAGGCCAGGCGGCGGAAGTCACGGGCCCCTTGGAGGTACCCGCGCTGGGATCCGCCCAGGGCCGCGATCGGGCCGGCCACGACCGTGACCGTGAGGATCCAGGGATCGTCCAGATGGAGCAGCAGGGCCAGCACGACGTCGATTGGGATCATGGCGGCGGCGAGGGCCAGCCCGATCCTCCAGCCGCTCCGGCGCAGGCTCGGCCACTGGGCGGAGGCTGGCATCTGCTGGGCCACGGCGGCGGCGACCTCGCGGGCCGCTCCGGCCGCCACCACGTAGGAGGTGGTGTAGAGCAGGTTGAGAACCGCCACCACGGAGGTGGATGCCCCATTCGCGGCGGCGGTGAGGTGATGGGCTCCGTAGGCTTGGGCCAGCAGCACCCCCGCGCCCGACCCGCCGATGCCGATCAGATAGAGAAGATTGTGGCGCACCAGGGGGCTCCTGGCCAGCTCCCAAAGCGGCCTTCGACCCCTTTGGGGAGGGTGCTCGGGGTCTGCTGGGGAGCTCCCATCAGGCGAATTCGGAGTCCTGGTCACCGAGTTCGGAGGCAGTTTGTCGCGGAGGAGGTGGGAGGCTTCCAGCCGGGAGCTGGCCGTCTGGCCGGAATCGCCTCGGCTCCGGGCAGCAGCTCGGAACCCACTTGCACCGCCTGGGCTCTCGAACCAGCCGCCTGGGGAGCGGCGTGTCCGATCCCCAAAGGGGGAGGTGCTGGCGCCGAGTCTTTGGCCACGCTCATCTTGATGGCCTCCAAGGTTAGCGCCGCAGGCGCCCCGAGGCACCGGATGCTCCCCGGGGACCGGAGCTGGCGGGGCCTCCGCCGCCAGCCGCGGCAGCCGTGGCCAGGCTGACCCCCAGTCGCGGCCGGGCGCTCTCCGGGTGGGGCGTGCGGGTTGGTAAAGTGGGGGGGAATGAGCAGGGGCATGGAAGCGCGCGCCGGTGGCATGCTGGGGAGAGTGGGCTCGGAGCCGTGGGGGGGAGAGCGAGGTGGCTGATCCCCAGAGTGTCGAGGGGGGGAGTCCAGACGGGCTGAGCCAGAGCACCTTGGCCCGTGTCCGCGAGATGGGCAGGCTGTACCCGTCGTCCCGCTCCGCGGTGCTTCCCGCCCTCTGGGCGATTCAGGACGAATTGGCTTACCTTCCAGCCTGGTCGCTCGAGGTGGTGGCGGCCGAGCTGGGCCTGCTGCCGGCGGATGTGGAGGCTGTGTCCAGCTTCTACTCGATGTACTTCAACCATCAGCCGGGGCGGCATCAGATCCAGGTGTGCCGGAATGTCTCCTGCGGGCTGCGGGGCGCTGACGACCTCCTGCGCCATCTCGAAGGATGGCTGGACGTGGAGGATGGCGGAGCGACCGCCGATGGCGCCTTCACGCTGGAGGGGACCGTGGAGTGCCTGGGCGCGTGCGGGGGAGCCCCCATGATGCAGGTGGACCGTTTCAGCTACGAGGATCTGACGCCTGAGCGGGCCGAAGAGGTGCTCACCAAGATTCGCGCCGGTGACCCCGGGGAGGGTGGTTGATGGAACAGACCACGGTTCTCACCCGGCATCGGGGGGCAGATGGGCTGACCACCCTGGTTGGTTACGAGAAGGTCGGTGGCTACCAGGGGCTGCGCAAGGCGATCCAGATGGGCCCGGAGGCAATCGTTGCCGAGGTCAAGGCATCCGGATTGCGGGGCCGGGGCGGCGCGGCCTTCCCGACGGGGACCAAGTGGGGCTTTCTGCCAAAGGATGTGTTCCCGCGTTATCTGTGCGTCAACGCGGACGAGTCCGAGCCCGGGTGTTTCAAGGACCGGGTCTTGATGGAGGAGTACCCCCATCAGCTGCTGGAGGGCGTGCTCATCGCCGCCTTCGCCTTGCAGGTGACCCACGCGTTCATCTATATCCGCGGCGAGTATCGGGCGCAACGGGAGCTGCTGGAGCGGGCCGCCCAGGAGGCCTATCGCGCCGGCTACGCCGGCCGCGGCGTGCTGGGCACCAAGTGGGACTGCGAGTTGATCGTCCACGGTGGCGCGGGAGCCTACATCTGCGGTGAGGAGACCGCCTTGTTGGATTCTCTGGAGGGGCGTCGCGGCCAGCCCCGACTGAAGCCGCCCTTCCCAGCCGTCAAGGGCCTCTACGGGCAGCCGACTGTGGTCAACAACGTCGAAACCCTGTCCAACCTTCCTTACATCGTCAGCGAGGGCGGCGCCCAGTACGCGGCCCTGGGGACCGAGGCCAGCCCCGGCACCCGTCTCTTCTGCGTCAGCGGCCACGTGGAGCGGCCGGGGACGTTCGAGGTTCCGATGGGCAAGACCACGTTCCGCGACCTTCTGGAGCTGGCGGGCGGGGTCTGGCGGGGCCGCCAGTTCAAGGCCATGCAGCCCGGGGGCGGTTCGATGCAGGTCCTCGGGCCCCAGCATCTCGATGTCCCGCTCGACTTCAAGGCGGTCGCCGACGCGGGGTCCTCTTTGGGGGCGGGTGCGCTGGTGATCATGGACGACTCCACCTGCATGGTGGATGTGGCCACCCGGCTGGTCGACTTTTACCGGCATGAGTCCTGTGGCAAGTGCGTGCCGTGTCGGGAGGGGACGTACTTCGAGAGTGAGTTGATGCATCGGCTGGAGGCTGGGCTGGCCAGTCGGGCGGAGCTGGCTGAGCTCTCCGACATCTGTGGCAACATGGACGGCCGCTGTTTTTGTCCCCTCGGGGATACCGCCACCTGGTTCGTGATGTCGGCCCTGCGCATGTTCCCCGAGGAGTTCGAGAGCCATTGCGGGGCGGGACGGTGCCCCGTCCGAGCCAGGGTCGGGGCGGCGGCCTAGGTGGCGGAGGCAACAACCGTCCCGGAGCTGGTGACCGTCTCGGTCGATGGAAGCGTGGTCGAGGTCATGCCGGGCACGCTGGTGTGGGACGCATGTGAGAAGGCGGGGGTGTTCGTGCCCGTCTACTGTGCTCACAAGAAGCTGGAGCCGGTCGCCGTCTGTCGCATGTGCCTGGTCGAGGTCGAGGGCCTTCCCAAGATGCAACCGGCCTGCGCGACCAGGGTCGCGCCGGGGATGGTGATCCGGACCCAGACCGAGCAGGTCCGCAAGTTTCGGGACGGCAACCTCGAATTCCTGCTTCTCAATCACCCGCTGGACTGCCCGGTCTGCGACCGCGGCGGCGAGTGCGACCTCCAGGACTTCACCCAGCGCTTCGGCCCCGGCCGAGCGCGCTCCAGCATCACCGAGAAGGTCCACTTCGACAAGGCGGTCAGGCTCTCGGACAAGATCATGTTGGACCAGGAGCGGTGCATCCTCTGCTGGCGCTGCGTCCGCTACTACGAGGAGATCACGGGCGAACGTGAGATCGTCCTCCAGGAGCGGGGCGTGCACACGGTGGTCGACACCTTCGAGCGCCGCCAGCTCCAGAGTCAGTTCCAGGGCAACCTGCCTGAGATCTGCCCGGTCGGCGCGCTCACGCATGTCAAGTATCGTTTCCGGGCCCGGCCCTGGGATCTTCGCCGCACCGCCAGCGTCTGCTCGCACTGCAGCTACGGGTGCGGCATCTTCATCGACGCCCGCGAGGATCAGGTTGCCCGCTATGCCAGCAACGACAACCCGGATGTGGACGACAGCTGGCTCTGTGACCGGGGCCGGTACAGCTTCCCTGAGATGAACCGACCTGGTCGGGTGGCCACTCCTGAGGCCCGCGTGGGCGGCGTCCGCCAGCCGGTCTCGTACAAGGATGCGGTCGCCCGGGCGGCCGGCGCCCTGCTCCGGGTCAGAGCCGACTTCGGGGGGCGCTCGGTGGGGGTGCTGGGGTCGCCCACGATGACCAACGAGGAGGCCTTTGTGCTGCAGTGGCTGGCCCGCGAGGTGATCGGTACGCCCCATCTGGATCACCTCGCGGAGCCGCTCGAGCACATCTCGCCCGAGCAGTTCCGGCTTGGCATTGCCGAGTTGGAGGCCTGCGACGCGGTGGTCGTGATCGGAGATCTGCCAGAGCGGCTGACGCCGGTCCTCACCCTGCGGCTGTACAAGGCCGCCAACCAGCGGGGCCGCCAGGTGTTGCGAGTGCCCGTCTCGCTTGCCGCGGCCTCGGTGGTCAAGCGGCTGCCGGCGGCGGGCCGGGTCGGGATCGTAGCCGCTCAGTCCGATCGCGCTCAGGCAATGGCCCTGCGGACCAGGGTCGCGTCGGCCAGCCGGGAGGCGACCGTCCTCACCATCACCGCCGCTGTCAACAGCCGTGGTTGCCAGGACCTGGGGCTGTTGCCGAACCTCGGCCCCGGCTACCGGCCGATCGCCGTCCCAGGGCTTTCGGGCCGCCGCATGCTGGAGGCTGCGGTCGATGCCCGACTGAAGGCGCTGGTGGTGGTCGGAGACGCAGCCGAATTCGAGCCCGAGGGGCTGTTCGAGCAGGCGCTCTCCAAGGTCGACGTCGCGGTGGTGATCACGCCCTGGCAGGGGGAGGCCAGCCGGCACGCGACGGTGCTGCTTCCGGGCCGGACGATTGCGGAGAAGGCCGGTACCGTCACCAACACCGAGGGTCGGGTCCAGCGGGTCCGGGCTGCGGTTGAGACAGATC
>JAKAWF010000243.1 GCA_021817025.1 bacterium | reverse complement strand
AGCAACCTAGTTTCTCCTTAGTACAAACAAGAAGCGCCTTCGGGGCCGGGACAATTGGGAAGCCAACACCCAAACCATCCCTTCACGTGGAGGCCCCTCTCGAGGGTTCGAGAAAGCCTGCGAGTGAAGCCTGGTGACCACCGACTACAAACCCACTGGCCTTCATCCCAGCGGGCAGGTTGGGTTGGCGGCAGACACCGAACGACAAGCCCGGCCGAAGCGTCCAGCACCGCTTTCCACGGCAGACCAGGCCCCGAAGACTTTTCCTAGCGCCCAAGGGCGTCTGCGAGCGCCCCTTCCGCACCAGCCCGACTGCCTTTACTCGCCCAGGCTCCTAGTGTCTTTGCCACGGGCGGATTCACCAAATCATGTGATGTTGACATGGTGACCGCCAGGCCCCCGATCTCCAAAATCTTCTCCAACAACCGCGACCGGAAGCTCTGCACCATCCCCTTCGTATGAGGAGGATCCGTGGCCTACATCCCTGCCGCCCCATTTCTGAGTCCCGGGGACAACGCCTGGCAGTTGACGGCCGCCACATTTGTGGGGCTGCAGTCGATCCCGGGCCTGGCGATTCTGTACGGAGGGGTGGTCAAGCGCAAGTGGGCCGTCAGTTCCGCCCTCATGGCCGTGTACGCCTTCGCAGCGGTGATGGTGGTGTGGGTCCTGGCCGGCTTCAACATGGGCTTCGGGCACCCCTGGCTGGGGGCGGTGGTTGGGATCCCCCAGCCCACTCTCAGCGCCCTCAGCGAAGAGGCGAGGGCGTCGATTCCCCTGCTGCAAGGGCTGATGCCGCAGATGACGATACCTCAGTCATCGCTCATCTACTTCCAGTTCGTATTCGCCGCCATCGCCCCCATCATCCTGGCCGGGGCCGTCTTCGGCCGGATGAACCTGCGGGCTTGGATGATATTCGTACCCGCCTGGTCGCTGCTGGTCTACAGCGTCAACGCCTTCATGATCTGGGGCGGCGGCTGGCTCTCGCAGCTGGGGGTGGTGGACTACAGCGGTGGATACGTCATCCACGTCGCGGCCGGAATCTCGGGCTTCGTGGCTGCCCTGGTGGTCGGTCCCCGCGTCCTGGAGGACCAGCGCGACTTCAAGCCGAACAACATGCTCCTGGCGGTGGCCGGGGCCGGCATCCTCTGGCTGGGCTGGAACGGTTTCAACGGAGGCGACCCCTACTTCGCCAACGCCGATGCGGCAGCCGCCGTGCTGAACACCAACCTGGCGACCGCGGTGGCCCTGCTGGCGTGGTTCCTCTTGGACATGACTCTCAATCGCAAGCTCTCCATGGTCGGCGCCATCAACGGCATGATCTGCGGGCTGGTCGCGATCACGCCCGCGGCCGGCTACGTTGACGGCTCCGGGGCGATGCTCATCGGGCTTCTGGGCGCGGGGATTCCCTGGTTGACCATGAATCGCCTCAGCGAGCGGTGGCCGTTTCGCAAGGCGGACGACACTCTGGGGGTGGTCCACACCCACCTGGTGGCCGGAGCCGTCGGAGGGATCATGGTGGGACTGGTGGCGACCCCGGCGATGCTGGTGTATGTCGGGAGAGGTGGAGCCGGGGCGTCAGTCTCCGGCCTGCTCGCCGGGAACGCCCACCAGCTATTGGTGCAATGCCTGGGGCTGGTGGTGGTCACCGCGTACTCCGGAGCGATGACGTTCGGAATCCTGAAGGCCATCTCGCTGGTGGTCCCGTTGCGGCTGTCGGAGCGGGAGCTCGAGGGTGGGGACCGCCTCATCTTCAGCGAGGAGGTCTTCGAACTTCACCATCCGATACCACCACCGGATCCCATCGACATTCCCGCCGAACTGGATGGCCAACGGGCGCCGAGAGCACCGGTGCTGAGTTGATGAGGCCGGCATCGCCGCCCGTCGGCGCTGGTCACGGATGGGCAGCGATGGCCGCGGCTACCCCTCGGGTCGAGGCCGAGCCGCCCAGGTCACGAGTCATGACCTCGGCCCCGATGGCGGGGCCGGTCGCCGGCTCGATCGACTCCGCAACCGGGGCGGCCCCCGGTACCCAGCACCATCGCGAGCGTAAGGACGGCCTCCCCCCGGGTTGGCCGCTGGCCTGCCTGCGACCTCGGCAGCGGCCCCATGCATTGGCTCGTGGAGCCGATGACCGTCCGGCGCGGCTCAGGCGCCGCCGCAGTGGTTTCACGCCAGGGTGCTGCTGACGGCCCGCGGACTCTCGCCCACTGACGTCTTCGCCGAGCTGCGGCGCCGCCAATCCGGCTGAGCGGGGCCGACCAGCCACCTCGCCGCCGTCGCATCGGAGCACGTCGCCGGGTCCCACGCGCGAGTCGGAGGAGGTCAGCCAGGAGTTGCAGCAGTGGCTTCTACCCGCGCGCCGGGTCCTCCGGCCGCCCATCTGCGGCGGCCGGCACTGAGAGCACGGCCCCCTGGGCCGAGCTGCCCACCAGGTGGGCGTACCTCGAGAAGACGCCGCGCTCCACCGCCGGCGGCGGTTTCCAGGCCCGGCGGCGGTCGGCCCACTCCTGGTCTGACAGGTCGGCCGACATCGAGCGGCGCTCGACGTCGACGGTGACCTGGTCTCCGTCCCGGAGCAGGGCGATGGGGCCCCCGACCGCGGCCTCCGGTGCGGTGTGTCCGACCATGAGCCCATGGGTCGCGCCCGAGAACCGGCCATCGGTCAGCAGCGCCACGCTGTCACCCAGCCCCTGTCCGACCAGCGCTCCCGTCACCCCCAGCATCTCCCGCATTCCGGGCCCCCCACGGGGACCCTCGTAGCGGATGACCACCACGTCCCCGGGCTGGATCCGGCGGCCCGCGACCGCGGCCATGGCGTCCTCTTCGCAGTCGAACACCCGGGCCGGTCCGGTGTGCAACCGCCACCGGTGGCCGGCGACCTTGACGACCGCCCCCTCTGGTGCCAGCGGCCCGTGGAGGATGACCGTGCCCCCGGTCGGGCTCAGGGGCTCTCGCACGCTCCGCACGACGTCCTGACCCTCTGGCTCCGGCCAGGCGGCGGCGGCCTCCGCAGCCGCCTCCCCGAGGGTCTGCCCGGTGCATGTGAGCGGCTCGCCGGCGAGCAGGTCGGCGTCCAGCAACTTGCGGGCCAGCAGCGCCACCCCGCCCGCGCGGGTCAGGTCGACGGCGTTGTAGCGCCCCCCCGGGCGCAGGTCGGCGAGCCAGGGCGTGCGCCGGCTGATTCGGTCGAAATCATCGATATGCAGCGGGATCCCGGCCTCGTTGGCGATCGCCAGCAGGTGCAGCACCGCGTTGGTCGAACCGCCGCTGGCCATCACCCCGGCGATGGCATTGGCGAAGGACTCCGGCCGGAGATAGCTGCTGGGGCGGCGGTTCGCCAGGACCATGTCGACGGCCCGCTGGCCCACCGCGGCGGCCACCGCCGGCTTGGCCGGGTCGGTGGCGGCCACGCCTCCGGACTGCAGCGGCGCGATGCCCAGCAGCTCGATGGCCATCGCCATGGTGTTGGCCGTGAACTGGCCGCCGCAGGCCCCCGCGCCGGGGCAGGCGACGTCCTCGAGCGCGCGCAGCTCGTCGTCGGTGATCCTCCCGGCCTCGGCGGCGCCGATGGCCTCGAAGACGTCGATCACCGTTACGTCCCGGTCTCGAAACCGGCCCGGCTGGATGGATCCCCCGTACAGCAGGCATCCCGGGAGGTCCAGGCGGCAGAGCGCCATGGCGGCCCCCGGGATGGTCTTGTCACATCCCACCAGGGCCACCACCCCGTCCAGGAGATGGCCACGGCAGACCAGCTCGATCGAGTCGGCGATGACCTCCCGACTCACCAGGGAGGCCTTCATGCCCTGGGTGCCCATCGCCACCCCGTCGCTGACGGCGATGGTGTTGAACTCCATCGGGGTCCCACCCGCCTCGCGCACCCCCCGCTTGACGTCCTCCGCCAGCGCGCGCAGCCCGAGATTGCAGGGCATCGTCTCGATCCAGGTGTTGGCCACTCCAATCAGAGGGCGGCTGAGGTCGTCATCGGAGTAACCAGCCCCCTTCAGCATGGCCCTGGCGGCGGCCCGCTCCCGGCCAACCACCAGCCCCCGGCTCGGCAACCCCGCAGCTGCAGATGTGGTCCCGCTCATCATCGATGCGCCTCCCGGCTGTGGTCGGCCGCCTCGGCAGCGGCGGCTCCGATGGAGACAAACCTTAGCAACCGTGGGCAGCCCGGGCCCGGCCCTGGCGGGCTCGGTCCGGGATCCCACCACTCCCACGGCAGTTGTCTGTACAGCTGCCACTCGGTGAACGTTGGTGAGTCCACGACTGTGACACAGCTCATGCGGCCCCTCCCCCCTGCTGGGCTAGGCTGTGGCCTCGCGACGAACCGCCCGCGTCGCCGCGCTTACGTCCACTCCTCCGGTGCCCCGCCGTCCGATCGTCCGAGCCACAGCCGACACGGTCCGGCCTGTCGCGGAGCGGTCGGGCCTGCGGCTGCAGCACACGGTCCGAGCAACTGTTCGCGACGATCCCGGCGGACCCGGAGTCCCGGTATGGTCCTTGACAGACCCCCCTGACGCTGGTATACCTACTGGCACCTTGAACAGGCAGATCGTCGTCGCGCTGACCACCGAGAGCTCGGTCGCTCTAGTAGGCCTAATTACAGGAGGGCTGCTCAGCTAACGTCTGCGCGATTTTTGGACTGAGCTGAAGCCCCCCGGTTAACCCCGGGGGGCTTTTTTTGTACCCCGAACCAGAACCGACCGGATTTCACCGAAGCACACCGCATCCACCCAGCAGTGAGGAGACCCACCATGCCGGAGCACAACCGTTTCGATCGACCGGACCATCAGGGGATGCCAGGCTTCCCCCCCGACATCGAGCTCGATGAGGCAGCCCGCAACTGGGTGCGCCATCACGCGCACGCGGCGGCGAGGCCGATGCGGCAGGTCGCGGCCGACGCCGCCATAACGTCTGCGATCGGACAGGCCTACGGGCAGGACTGAGCCAGGTCATGAGTGCCTCCCTCGCCGCCCTGCCCCACGACCACCAGGCCCCGCGGCGCGCCGCCCAGCCCAGGAGCGGTGCGGAGGTTCTGCTGCAAGCTCTGGTGGACGAGGGCGTCGAGGTGATGTTCGGCCTCCCGGGCGGCGCCAACCTGCCCATCTACCAGCACCTCCCAGCCACCCCCATCCGCCACGTCCTGGTCCGCCACGAGCAGGGTGCGGCCCACATGGCTGACGGCTACGCGCGCGCCTCGGGGCGCGTCGGAGTGTGCCTGGCCACCTCGGGGCCGGGGGCGCTCAACCTCGTCACCGGGCTGGCGACCGCTCAGTTCGACTCGGTGCCGGTGGTGGCGCTCACCGGCCAGGTGGCCAACAGCGCCATCGGGACGGACGCCTTCCAGGAGTCCGACGTCATCGGCTCCACGATGTCAGTCACCAAGCACAGCTACCAGGTCCATGACGCCGGAGATCTGGCAGCGACCATTCACGAGGCCTTTCACGTGGCCAGGACCGGACGTCCAGGGGTGGTCCTGGTGGACATCCCCAAGGACGTTCAGCAGCAGGTCATCGCGGGCGGGGCCTCCACCATCACCCGGCTTCGACCCCACCGCGGGCCCGCCAGTCCGGACCCGGAACTGCTGGAGCGGGCGGCCGCCATGCTGGCGGCGGCGGAGCGCCCGATGATCCTCGCGGGCCGAGGGGTCGCGATCGCGGGGGCCGAGGCGGCCCTGCAGGATCTGGCCGAACGCATCGACGC
>JAKAWF010000007.1 GCA_021817025.1 bacterium | reverse complement strand
CAGGACGACATCCGTCGTCCCAGCGTGGTTGTAGAGGGTGATGCCACCGCTCGAGTTGAGCTCCACGACCACCAGGTTCGGCACCGTCTGCCCGGAAGCCCAGTTGAGGTTGGACGCCGTCGGCGGCGTTCCGCTGGGGAAGACCGTGAGATAGCCGGCGGCCGTGGTGCCGGTCGCCGTGACGTTGACCGCCACCGCCTCCGCCTGGGCGGGCACCCCGCCCAGGCCGGCCACCTGCACCGCCATGGTGCTGTTGGGTTTCATGGTCTTGCCCGTGCACTGGTTCACCGGCAGACTGGAGGCCCGGGTGTCGCAGATCCGGGTCGGCGTCAGCCCGTCGTACAGCCCGCCAGCAGTCGGCAGGGCCGACACGTAGCCTTCCACATCGACGATGACATCGGCCGACTTGACGTTGGTCACGACGGCGATCTGGCCGCCTTGGCTGAGGCCCACCTCCACCAGGTTGGCCACGGTCTCGCCCGCGCTGAAGTTCAGGTTGGATGCCAGCGGAGCCGACTGCCCCGCCGGGTACACCGTCAGGTAGCCGCCGGCTGTGGGATTGGTCACGGTGACGTTCAGCACCACCGCGCTGGCGCCCGTCCCGGGCACCCCCCCGAGACCGCGGACATTCACCGTGAGCGGAGTGTTCGCGGTCAGGGTCCTGCCGTCGCACTGCGCCGCCCCGCCCGAGAGCGCTGACGGGTTCCCGGACCGGGTGTCGCAGATCCGGCTGGGCGCGACCCCGGTGAAGTCGGCCTGGTAGGAGAACTGGTCGGCGGCCGCGGCCGCACTGGTGCCGGAGGGGGTGGTCACCTCCACGTCCACCACGCCCGAGATGCCCGCGGGCGAGACCGCGGTGATCTCGGTGCCGGAGACCACCTTGAAGCTGGCCGCCGGAGTGCTGCCGAAGGCCACCGCCGTCGCCCCGGTGAAGCCGGTCCCGGTGACGGTGACCGAGGTCCCGCCCCCAGTCGGGCCCGCCGCCGGAGAGATCCCGCCGACCGTCGGCCCGGTCGGGGGTGACGATGGGTTGGTAACATCGGTGAGGGTCACGGCGTTGGAGCTGTACCCGACCTGGAGCCGGCGTCCCCCGGCGGTGGTGATGACGGTGCCCCCGGGGTCCCCACTGAAGGTGCCCGATATCGGGGTTCCGCTGCCCGAGGAGCTCACGATCGTGAACACCGTGCCGTAGGGAGCGGCGTAGGCGTCGGTCACGTTCAGGTTCGCGCTGCCGAGGTTGACCGTGGAGGTGGACGACAGCTGCGAGTAGCCCGTACCGACCGTGCCGCCGGTGATGTCGACCGACAGCGAGCCGGTGCCGCCGCTGGCCAGGGTCGCCCCGGCGCTGGTCGTGAGGTTGCCCGGAGCTGGCCCGGGCTGTACGGTTCCCCCGGCAGAGGTGATGGCCCCGACCGTGCCGGTCCCTTGGAGGGTGCAGTACCCGTACACCGTGACCGCTCCGATGGACCCGGTCACGTCGAGGGTCGTGCCCGTGTTGCCGTTCGGCGCCACCACGGTGCCGCCGGCGGGGTCATCGATGCCGGCGAGCACGGTCGTGGCGCCCGACCCCATGTCCCCGCTGGCCAAGATGGAGCCGGAACCCGACACGTTGCCAGTCAGGGTGGTGGTCGTGCCCGTTCCCGGGTAGATGTAGTACGCGCCGTTGTCGATGACTTGGTAGCTCGCGCTGGCTGAGCTCGACAGCATCCAGAAGAACCTTCCCGAAGGGTCGATCGTCACCGCTGTGCTCGCTTGCCCGGGGGCGGCCGGGCAATAGGCTTCGAGCATCCCGACGACCACCGTGCCACCCGAGTAGGTGTTGGCGGTGCACGACCCAGCCCCGCCCGGATCGAGGATGACGAAGGCGTTGTTGGTGGCGTCGCCGGAGGTGAGCGTTCCGGAACCCCCGATGACCCCGGTCACGGTGAACCACTCTCGACCACCGCTGTCGGCGAGCTCGTCGGTGGTCCCGCTCACCAGGGTGACGGCTCCTGTCCAGGTGTCGATCGCCTGGTCTACGACGAGGGCGGTGCCCGCCGTGCCGTCGCCGACTGTGAGCGGGTTCGACACCGACATCTGGTTGCCGCCGTTGTCGAGCGCGAGGGTGGCGTCGTGGTCCACGGTGACGGCACCGGCACGCGCCCCGAGCGGGTCATAGCCGGCCGATGCCGGGGCGTCGAGCAAGGTGGTGCCCGGGGCGACAGTGGTGCCCCCGCTGTAGGTGTTGTTGCCCGACAGCACGGTGGTCCCGCTCGAGGCTGCGTCAGTGGTGTTGAACGTGCCGCTCCCGCTGATGGTCCCCGCCAGCGTCTGTGTCGAGCTCGTCCAGGTGGCCGCATCAATCGTTCCGTCGTCAGTAATGTTGTTCGCGATCGTGCCGGTGGCGAGCAGTTCGGGCATCAGAACTGCCCCACTGTTGACGGTCACGGCCGTTCCCGACGGGACGGAGTTCGGGCACGGGAGATAGAGACTGCCCCCTCCGACGGTCGTCGGGCCGGCGTAGGTGTTGGAGGCAGAACAGCCGGCGCCCCCCGGCTCCAGGAAGACCAGGCCCGTGTTGCCCGGGTCACCGATTACGAGGCTGGAGCCGGAGATGACGCCCTCCAGGAAGAGGGAGCCGGCCCTGACCGACGCGATCTCGTCACCGCTGCTGCCCAGGGCCGCTCCCGGGACGAAAACGACTCTTGGGGTCGAGTCGAAGTCGCAGATGGCGATGGTGGTGCTCGATCCACAGGGCGTGGCCGCCGTCGGATCGAGGGTGATCGATAGCGGTGCGCCGCTGCCCTCGCTGACCGTGTACTGGCCAGCGAAGGTGATCGAGTCGAATGAGCTGGCCGTCACACCGGAGTCATAGATCACGGTGGGCACGCTCAGGCCCGATGGGAAGACGATGGCCGCGCCGGCCGGCGGGCCCCCGCTGCCGGTGCAGCCGGTGCCCGACCAGTTGGCGCCGTTTGACCAGTTGTCGTTGACCGCGTGGTCGCCGTCGGTCCAGGTGCAGGTGACCAGAGACGGCGCGCTCTGGGTCTCGATCAGGCCGTACTGGCCACTCGAGCCGTTCTCATAGCTCCCGACCGCGGTGCAGGAGCCGGTCGCCGGGCACGACAGCCCGGTGAGGGTCACTTGGGGGTTGGTGCCCGCGGTGGGGCTGAGCGCGCTCGTCGGCGCCGTCTCCGCCGTCCAGGTCCCTCCCGAGAGGGTCTCGATCAACCCCTGCTGGTACCCCGAGGTATCGGTGTAGGAGCCCACGGCAACACAGGAACCCACCGCGCTGCACGCCTGGCCGCCGATGGTCACGGTGGGATCGGCCGCGGCCGCGAGGCTCAGCCCGCTCGTCGGCGCGGTGGTGGGCGACCAGGTCCCACTCGACAGAGTCTCCATCAGACCCTGGGTGTTGCCGGAGGCGTCCTGGTAGGTCGAGACAGCCACACACGACCCGATGGCCGGGCACGAGACGGTGGCGAGCGGGTCCACCGGGGGGCTGCCCGCGGCGGGACTGAGTCCGCTCGTGGGGGCGGTTGTCGCCGCCCAGGTCCCATTCGAGAGCGTCTCTATTAGACCCTGGGTGCCCGAGGACGCGGCGTAGGCGCCGACCGCCACGCACCAGCTGGTGCTCGACGGACACGACACGTCGCTGAGAAACGCTTCGGGGTCGGTGCCCGCTGAGGGGCTGAGCCCAGTCGTGGGGGCGGCGGTCGCCGCCCAGGCTCCGTTCGAGAGGGTCTCGATCAGGCCCTGGTAGTTGTTGGAGCTGTCCTGATACTGTCCCCCGGCCACGCAGGCCCCGGTGGCCGGGCACGACAGCCCCAAGAGAAGGGAATCGGGCCTGGTGGCGGTGCTGAGCCCGCTCAGCGGCGCGGTTTGTGCCGTCCAGTTCCCGCTGGACAGTGTCTCGATGAGACCGTCCTGGCTGGGGGAGCTGTCGTTGTAGGCTCCGATCGCCACGCACCACGAGGTGGTCGGGCAGGCCAGGCCGGTGAGGCTCACGAACGGGTCCGTGGCCGGCGCCGGGCTGAGGGTGCTCATCGGTGCCGTCGTCGACGTCCAGGTCCCGTTCGAAAGCGTCTCGATCAGGCCGTACTGGTTAAATGACGCGTCGTCGTAGCTCCCGACGGCGACGCAGGAGCCGGCGGCGGGGCACGATACGGCATAGAAATACACGCTCGGGTTGCTGCCCGCGGCAGGGGTGAGGTTGCTCGTCGGTGCCGTCTCCGCAGTCCATGTGCCGCCGGACTGCGTCTCGATCAGGCCCTGCAGATGCCCGCTGGCATCGTCGTAGTTGCCCACCGCCACACACGAGCCGGCGGCCGGGCAGGCCGCGGGGTCGGTCGCGGCGCCACCGACGACCTTGCCGAACACGACCGCAGGGTTCGTCGAATCCGCCCCCGGGCTGAGCGCGGTCAGCGGCGCGGTGGCTGGTGTCCAAATGCCCGCGGCCGCCGAGGAGGCAGCGATCAGCATGGACAGTGTCGAGGCCGCCGCGAGGGCCATCCCCCAGAGCCAGATTGCCCTCCGCGGCCCACCCCGACGCATGGCTCTCGCTCCGTCGCGCTGAAATATACCCACCACCTGCCTCCCCTGCGCTACCCGCTCGCGTACTCAGCCCGCGGCTTCCGCCGGGACGCCGGCATGCGCCGATCAGGGCCAGGATGAGGCGGTGGTGCGGCGATAGCATCGGGGATGCGCCCTATTTTTCCGCTGCCACCACAGCGGCTGGCTGCGGCTCAAGGGCATTGGGGGTGAAATGAGCCGCTCCCGGCTCGGCCAGCGGTGGCGGCTGGGGCAGATCTCGACCTCGGCAGTCTCGCTCGAGCGTGCGGGGTACGGAAGTCTCTCTCCCAGGGAGCATGGGGCTTGATGAACCGAGGCGGCCAGTGCGCGTGCCTGAAGAGCTCTCCCCCAGGACTGAGGGTCATCAACTAGCCAGGTCGAATCCGTGCCGAGGGACCTGGGCTTCTTCCGGTCCCCGGGGACCGCGCCGTCACCCCTGGTCGCGGCCAGGGGCCGTCGACCGCCACCTGCGCATGAGCTCGCGGCGCGAGCGGAGGGCGAGCTTGGCGTAGATCCGGCCGAGGTGATGCTCCACGGTTTTGGCGGAGATGAACAAAGCGGTGCCGATTTCGGCATTCGAGCTTCCCGCGGCGGCCAGCTCGGCCACCCGGACCTCTCGGGCTGTCAGAGTCAGGTCGGCGGCTGCCCGGCGGCGCCTCCTGCCTCCACAGGCGGCCAGCTCGGCGGCGGCAATCCCCGCCAGCCGGCCCGCTCCGCAGCCCTCCGCCAGCTGCAGCGCCCGCCCCAGCGGACCTCGAGCCCGCCTCGGTGCCCCCCGCCGGCGCAGGAACTCCCCGTACCGGATCAGCGTGTCGGCCTCGGCCAGCGGCATCGCCACCTCGGCGTGCAGGCCCAGCGCCCGGACGAACTCCGCTTCGGCGGCATCGGGATCCCCGTCCCGCTCGGCCAGCAGAGCCCGGCCGACGGCGGCGACCGCACGGGGCCAGCGACACGGCAGCGGCTCGATAACCGCCTCCAGCTCCTCCACCACCGACCGGACCTCGGCCACCCGGCCGGCGGCCCGGTAGGCGGCGAGCGCCACCGGCGCCCAGGGAACCACGCACGGCTCGACGATCCCCGCCGCGGCGGCCAGCCCGCGGATCCGATCCATCGCCGCCGCCGCCGGCTCCGGCTGCCCGGCGGCCAGATGACGGCGGGCCTCGAGCAGCCACAGCCACAGCCACCGGATGGGGTAGAAGTCGGGGTGCGAGCTGGCTGCCAGCTGCACTTGGGCAGCCGCTGCGGCCGCTTCCTCCGCCCGGCCGGCGTCGTCGAGCACGGCGGCGCGGGCGAGCCCGACCCAGGGGTTCCGGTAGCCGAAGGCGGCGAGCTGCTCGGCCCGGTCGATGAGGGCCAGGGCTTCGTCGAGCCGGCCCAGGCGGAGCAGGGTGTCGGCGTGGGCGATGGCGTAGGCGCCGATCGCCACCGGGGAGCCGATCTTGTCGGCCAGGCGGTAGCCGGCGCTGAACGCAACCTCGGCCTCCTCGAAGCGCTCCAGCGCCTTGCCGATGTTCATCGTCTCCACCCGGAGGTGCCACTCCCAGTTGGGCCACCCCTGATCCCTCCCGGAGTCGAGGGACCGGATGGCGGCTGCCGTCTCCCCGGCCCCGGCCGGGTCACCACCGAGGACGGAGACGTACCCGGCCGCAGCCAGCAGCGCAGCGGGTTCCGCAGCTCCGGCGGGCAGCAGCGCTCGGGCCCTGGCGACCTGGGCACCCACCCAGCGCGGCGGCGAGGAGAGCAGGCAGCTGACCGCCGCCTCCGCCAGCACCCGAACCGTAGCCGCAGAGTCTGCCCGGACAGCGTCCACCGCTTCCTCGAAGCGCGCCTGCAGCTCGTCCGGCCGGCCGGCGGCCATCCCCGCCCTGGCGAGCACCCGGAGCGCATCGACCCGGGCCCCCGGCGGGACCTCCGGGCGGCCGAGCACACTTCGACACAGCTCGGCAGCGTCAGCGGTGCGTCCCTGGGTGACGAGGGCTTCGGCGAGGGTGAGGATCAGGCCGGCCGGCGGATCGGCACCGGCCAGCTCCACGGCGTGGGAGAGGTGGGCCGTGGCCGCGCCCAGCGCCCCCTGGGCGAGGGCTGCCCTTCCGGCTCGTTCCAGCACCGCCACCGCCTGCGGGTCGCCGACCAGAGATGCGGCCACCGCATGCCCGGCCGCCTCACTGGGATCCACCCCGGCCGCCACCAGCAACCGGAAGGCGCCGGCATGCAGCCGGGCCCGCACCAAGGCGGGCGCGTCCTCGGCCAACGCCTCGGCGAACAGCGGATGCACGAATGCGGCCCAGCCCGCCGCGGAGCCGACCAGCAGCCCGGCCCCGCACAGGGCCTGCAGCGCGGCGGTGGACTCCGGCTCGTCCAGCCCGGCCAGCGGGCCCACCAGCCCGGGGCGGAACTGGGGGCCGAAGATCGCCGCGGCCTGGGCGTAGCGCAATGCCGAGTTGCCGGCCCCGGCGAAACGCGCCAGCAGCATCCGCCGCCCCAACCCCGCCTGGGGCCCCAGCCGGGGCCGCTCGTGGCCCGCGACCAGGGAACCGGCCGCCAGCTGGAGCAGCAGCGGGTTGCCTCCACAGGCCTGCCCCAGCTCCCCGGCCTGGGCGGCGGGGAACTCCGCGCCCAGCAGAGCCCCCAGGAACGCGACCCCGCCGCCGGGGCTCAACGGCAGCAGCTCCGCCACCACGGCCTGCCCGGCCCCAGCCAGCTCGCCGGCCAGCTCGCCGGCCGCGGGCGGCCAACGGCGCAGGGTGGCGACCACGGCCACCGGCAGGCCGGCCAGTCGCCGGCAGAGGAACCCCAGCAGGTCCAGCGAGTCCGGATCCGCCCAGTGCAGATCGTCGACCGCCAGCAGCAGCGGGCCCTCGCCGGCCGCCTGGGTCAACCAACGCAGGCTGCGATAGAAGCGGGCCGGTCGGACCGCCTGGGAATCGGCCTCCAGCCCCTCGTCCAGCGCGGCGGCCCCGCCCAGCCCGGCCAGCGCCATCCCGATCAACCCGAACGGCAGGCTGGCCTCCGCCGCGGTGGCCTCGGCACGGCCCATCCGCAGGCCCGTGGCCCCCGCCACGGCCCGGTCCAGCAGGGTGGTCTTCCCCAGCCCCGCCTCGCCCACCAGGAATACCGTGCCTCCCCGGCCCCCGCGCGCTCCCTCCACCAGAGTCGAGAGCGCGGCCAGCGCCGCCTCCCGCTCCCACAGCCGCGAGATCACGGCAACCTCAGCTTCCCCGGCCGCTGAGCGCGCCTGCGCCCTGCCTGGCGGGAGGCCGCGGACGGTCCTGGCTCAGCTGGTCGCCCGGGGGATGCCCGTCGGCCAGCCAGGTCACGCCCCACTTGCCCTCTGGCCCCGCCGCCTCCGGGCTCGGCTGCGCGGGCGGACGGGCCGGCTCCCGCAGGGCCCGCACGTCGGGATCGGCAACTCCCCCGGGTCGATCCTCCAGGGCGCTCGAGGCGCATCCCTTCTGCGCCCGAGCGCGCAGTCCGAGTCCGCTTCTGCCGATCAGGTCGATCTCGGGCACTGGGACAGTGTATGACCGCTACAGGCGGTCCTTGGGCGTCGTTCACCAGTTGGAAGAGCACTTCCGACCTCCGCGGCCTGCCCCCGGTCCTGGGCCCGGCCCCCCCGGTTGAGCCGGCCATCGACCGCGCCGGCCGAAGCGGCGCAGGCGCCAGGGCCGACCTTCCCCCCGCCCCCATCCGGCTGGGCCGGGCGGCCCCGCGAGGGAGAGGGTGGGTGGCGGGCCCCCCTGCTGGGTGGCGACCGCCGCCGGACCGGCGGTGGCGGAGCGCACCGACACCGTCCAGCGGTGCGGCATCGAGTAGACTGCGCGGCGTCGGCCGGCCAGCCCGCGCTGGTGACCTGCCCGGCGCCCTGGAGGGCCCATGAACGGCGATCTGGTCGAGCGGCTCGAGCGGTGGCGTGCCGCCGGACTCATCGACGCCCCGCAGGCGGCCGCGATCACGGCCTTCGAGAGCGCGCACGCGGCCGCGCCGCCGCCCGGCCCGCGGGCCGACGCCAACCGGATCTCCACCGGGGAGGTGGTCGCGTACGCCGGCATCGCGCTGGCCAGTGCCGGGACCGTCCTGGCCGTCGACCGCCACTTCCAAGCCCTGGGGTTCAGTGGCCGCATGGCCCTCTACGGGATCGTGGCCCTGGGTACGGCCGCGGCCGCCTGGCAGCTCTGGCGCGGCCAGGCCTCCCCGGCCAGCCGCCGCGCGGCCGTGATCTGCCTGGTGCTGGCGCTGGTGGCGACCGGCGCCATGGTGGCCGAGACAGTGGCCCGCCTGGGCGGCAGCAAGGCGACCACGGCAGCCACGGGCGCGGCGGCCATGGCCGCCTTGGGGGCGCTCCTCCTGTCCTGGACGAGGGGGACCCCGCTCGCCCTGGTCGTCGCCGCCGCCGCCAACGTGGCCACCTTCGCGACCCTGGCCGCAGCCAACGTTTCGCACCGCGCAGAGGTGGCCGTCGCCAGCCTCATCCCCGCCACCGCACTGCTGCTGCTGACGCGGGCCCCGCGGCTGGCCGGCAGCGCCGCGTCGGAGGTCCTGCGCCTCCTGGGGGCCCTGGTCCCCATCGGCACCTTCTACGCCATGGGCGGCCGGGGGTTCCTGGGCCTGGAGCTCGTCGCCGGTGCGTGGGCCGCGGTGGCCCTGCTCCTGGGCGCCCGCGCCAACAGCAACGGTTTCGCCATCGCCGGCGGCCTTGGGATCTTCGGGTTCGTGGTTGACATCGGCAGCCGTTACCTCTCCCGGGCGGTCGGCTTCCCGGCGGTCCTCATCCTTTCCGGAGGGACCCTGGTCACCATCGCGATCGTGCTCCAGCGCACCATCCGCCACAATCGACGGGCCGCCGCGGCCGCGCCCTGATCCGGGCCTCAGGTCGGAGGGGGCCGGTTCCGCCGCCGCCCTCTCCCTGCCGCCACTTTCTGGCCAGTTGCCACCGGCGCCTGCAGTTCACATCCAGCCAAGGCCAGTTGGCCCACTGCCCACCCGGGTGCCCCTCTCGCGGACGGCACTTCCGGTCAGCTGATTCGCGCACAGCTGTTCCCCTGGACGACTATGCTCTTTCTCGATGTCTGCGCAGGCTCCACCGCGGCCTGGCGACCCCCACCGGCGGCCTCCCTGGCGCCGCGCCACGGGTGGACCGGTGGCCGTCATCCGCCTCCCCTTGGACAGCTGCGACCCGCACCTGGGCCGCCGGGTGGAGCAGCTGCACCAGGCCGCGTTCTCAGTGCGCCAGACCCCGCAAGGACAGGCTGGCCTTCGCCGCCGGGCCCACTGGGCAGCCGGCCGCAGGCGAGAGGCGAAGGGAGCAGGGGCCGTGCGCGAGCACCGGCCCGGACCCGAGCCGGCCTGAAGCGGGCGCGTACTCCGAGGTGGCGCGCTCGCGCCACCTCGCCCGCCATCTCACCAAGGCCATGGGCATGCCCATCGCCGACCAGGTCGGGGAGGGTGCCTCGCGGCATCTCTTCCCGGACGGCGGCGGCCGGCGCGCGGGAACTCCAAAGCCGGGGCGATGGTGGGACTTCCAGACGATTTCCGGCCCGGGGCGCTCGCCCACCACCGAGGGCGAGCGGAAGACCCTCCGGCTGGTGGGCAGCCTGCAGGGTCATCTGGACCGCTGCCGCGCCACCACCGTTCCCCTTTGCGCCACTGTGGCGGCTGCCCTCTGGTGCGCCTCTGGGGAGCCTGGGCTCGGGCATCCCCGGCACCTGCGGCCTACCCGCCCCACCTGCCTCTGGGAGATGGTGGGATCACCGGGGGGCACTGGCGGCGGCCTTCCGGGGTGGTCCGGCCTCCCGGAGGGATGGGCTGCTGCCGGGGCGACTGCCCCAGGGAGCCTCGAGCTGAGCGCACCCGCCCACCACTGACGGACCAGACGCTCTGGCACAAACTCGGCCCGATGCACTCCCGGGACTCCGGACTCCCCGAAGGATGGTGGTGCGAGGCCCACCCGCTGGCGCTGAAGGCGCCGCATGCCTCACGGGCCACGCCGCCGCCGGCGGGCCAAGGCAGCCGAGCCGGGCCGCCAGGCAGGGATCGATGTCAACGTCTCCAGGGTGGCGGTGGTCTCGGTGGACCGGCACCCGAGCGAGGTGGGTCCCTCCACCATCAGCATCGACCCCCAAGGGAGGGTCAGGATTGGGGCGGAGCGGTTGCGAACCAGACGGAGGGCGCGGGCATCGGAACGCTCGCGACGCTCCGGCAACACCGCCCAGCATCGGTGGTCACGGGCCCGGCATTGCCGCGTCGGAACCCGTGTGCCCAAGACCCTGGCCGACCGCGCCCACCGCTGCCCCAGACGTGGTCTGGCCGGAGACCGGGATCTGGTCGCGGCCGCGCCGGCTGCCTTCGCGACCTTCCGCCATCCGCTCGACCCCGGGCACGGCCCGGGTCACCCACCAAGCCGCCAGGCTCGCCCTGGCGCAGCTCCCAGGGCTGCAAGCGGCCCTGGCCGAGTCAAGTGCCACTCCGCCGCGACGTCACCGCCGACGCCGCAACTGGAGGGCACGGGCCAGCCCCAGAAGGCGCCCGGTCTGCGCCGCCGACCATCCCGGATGAGCTCCCGACGGCGCTCGCCCGAGGGGACCACGCCGGGGCAGCGGTGGTGTCTGCCGGACCTGCCCGTCGTCCTGCCCAAGGGCAGGACTCATGACTGGGTGCTCAGATCCGCGCCAGCGGACACATCCCCAGGAGGTCGAGAGCCCGCGCCAGGGTGGCCCGGGCGGCATCCACCAGGCCCCGGCGCAGACCCCTCACCTGGAGGTCCTCCACCCGGTAGAGCTTCTCGGTGTGCTCGTAGACGTCGTTGAACGAGGTCGCCAGCTGGAATGCGTAGGCGGCCAGGACCGACGGGCTGAGCGACTCCGCAGCCTCAGCCACCGCCCGCGGGAAGGCGGCCAGCACCTTGATCAGCTGCCGCTCCTGGGAACCGAGCTCAGGCGCCGTCGCCGGCACCGGCAGCGGGGCTACCCGATTGAGGATCCCGCAGGCGCGGGCGTGCGCGTACTGCAGGTAGACCCCCGTGTCGCCACTGGTGCGCAACGCCTCCGCGAAGTCGAAATTGATGATCGAGTTGAGTCCGAAGCGGAGCAGGTAGTAGCGCACCGCGCTGGACGCCAGCTGAGCGGCGGTCGCCGCGTCGTGCGCCTTGGACTCGACCAGCCGCTGGGCCTCGTCGAGGAGATCGTCGGCCCCTATCTCGATGCCCTGCCGCCCGCTCAGGGCGTACATGGTCTTGCCGGAGCTGGTGTCGACGCCAAGCGCCTGCGCCGCCTGGGGCGACAGGGCGACCACCTCGTAGGCGAGATGCTGGAGGGCCTCGGCCTGGGCTTCGAAGCCCAGGCGCCGCAGCGCCTCGCGCACCACCTTCTGGGGCGCGCTCTGGCGCTGGTCGATCACGTTGACCACCCGGTCGGCATGCCCGAACCGGGCGGGATCGATCATGGCCCCGGCGGGATTCGCAGTCGAGCTGGCCGGGCCGCCCTCCGCCCAGGGCCGGTACCTGAAGTCGAGGCCGAGGACCCCGAACTTCCAGAGATGGTAGGCGATGTCCTTGGCCGTGTAGGTGGCGAGGCCATCGCTCTTCACCAGCACCTTGGCGTCGCCGTCCTCGGTCGCGGCGGCGTCCTGCTCCTCCTCCAGGGGCAGCACCCAACACCCCTGCAGGCGGCCCTGCTCGACCTTCTGGATCACCCCCTGCTCCCCCATCAGATCGAGGGCGTGGCGCAGGAAACCGAGCTCGATGATGTCCGACTCCCAGGTGAGCAGGTCGTAGGAGATGCCGGCCCGGGCCATGGTGCGCAGGTGGGCGCTCACGATCTTGCTGGTCAGCTCCTTGGCCGCCTCGGCCACCTCTCCCCGGCGAGCCTCGATCTCCTTGAGGGTCGTCCGGCGCAGCTCCACCAGCTCCGGTTCCGTCTCGTATCGGCGGCAGACCTCGACATAGGCCCGGGAGCAGAAGCGGTCGAAGCTCTCCCCGTCCCGCGCGCAAAGGCCGAGATGGCGGAGGCCCACCAGCACGTCGGCCACCTGGACCCCGGTGTCGTCGATGTAGTTCTGGACCTCGACCAGGTGCCCGCGCGCCCGCAGGATGCGCGCCATGGTGTCACCGATGCAGGCATTGCGGAGATGCCCGACATGGGCCGCCTTGTTGGGGTTGGTGGCGGTGTGCTCGACCACCACCTTGGCGCCGGCGTCGGGGTCCTCGGCGACGACGGGCCCGCGCCCAAGGGCCTCCGCGATGACCTGGGGAGAGTAGAGGGAGAAGTCGGCCCGCAGGTTGATGTAGCCGCCTCCGCTCACGTTGACCTCCAGCGCGTGCGCGGGCGGAGCCTCCTGAAGGCGTCGGGTCAGCTCCTCCGCGATCTCACGGGGTGCCCGGTGGAGGACCTTCGCCAGCCGGAAGGCGATGGGGGAGGAGAAGTCCCCCACCTCCGTCACCGCGGACGGCTCGACCACCACCTGGGGAACGTCCTCCCAGCCGAGCCCCCGGGCAGCCCTGGCCAGGGCCGAGCCGAACTCTTCTTGAAGATCTGGCATGGGCGCCTGATCGTATCGCTTCAGGCGCCCGCCCAGAGGATCAGACCAGGGGGTCGAGCTTGGCCTTGAGCGCCGACTTGGGCTGGTACCCGACCAGGCGCTGGACCGCCTCGCCGCCCTTGAAGAGGATCAGGGTGGGGATGCTCATGACCCCGAACTTGCCGGCGATGTTGGGATTGGCGTCGACGTCCAAGCTGGCCACCTTCAGCCGGGGACCGTACTCCTGGGCCAGATCCGCCACGATCGGCGACAGCATCCTGCAGGGGCCGCACCACTCCGCCCAGAAGTCCACCAGGACGGGACTGCTCGCCTTGATCACCTCGCTGTCGAATGTCGTGTCGCTCACCACCACTGGCTCAGCCATGCTTCTCTCCCGCGCTGGGCGTGGCACCGGCAACGGTGACGCCACCTGACGCTGTATCGGTCTTGGAAGTCTTCGGAGCAGCCCCATCGGCTGACTGCCCGTCAGGCTTGGGCTTCTTGTCGGGCGTGGAACTCTTGTCGGAGGAGGATGCTACCGGGGCTATGGACCCGGTCGAGGACGATCTCGAGTCGGTCTTGTAGAAGCCCTGGCCCTTGAACACGATGCCCACCGGAAAGACGACCCGGCGCACCGGCTTGCCGCAGGTTGGGCAGGTCGACAGCGGCGGGTGCTTGATCCCCTGCACGGTCTCGAACTCGTGGCCGTCCGGGCAGCGGTAGGCGTAGGTTGGCACTTCAGTTATTACAGTACCCGGATTCCTGCCATCGCCAAACCCCAGCCCCGCGCCGGGTAAGGCCGACCGGCCCCATCCGAGCTCATCTGGTCGCCATCAGGACCAGTCCGGCGGGCACCTTGGGAAAGAAGTACGTCGACTTCTGAGGCATGGCCTCTCCCGCCAGGGCCACCTCCGCCATCTCCTCGACCAGGGTGGGGCTGACCAGGAATCCCAAGGCTCCCAGCGCCTGGGCCTGATTGTCCAGCTCGGCTGGATCTCTGATGTAGCTGAGCCGACCCTCCTCCGAGTCGGCGGCCACGATCCCCAACTGCGCCTCCAGGATCTCGCGATCCAGGACCGCCACGTCCAGCCATGACCCCCCTCCGGGCCGTGCCGCCGCCTGCCGCCGCCTCGCCACCACGAATCGACTCCCTGAATCCAAGATCCCAAAGGCATGGTGAGTCGGACGCAGCTCAGCTAAGCGGAACATGATGTCATCCAGCGTGGGCGCCGCCGCCGCCTCCCAGCCGACGCCGGCAAGGTTGGTCACCAGCTCGTCGGCGCTGAGGCGGCTGCGCGGCAGCAGCCTGTGGGTGGGCAGGATGACGTTCCCCGGGTCGTCCAGCGGGGCCAGCAGGGCCAGCACCCCCGGCAGATGCAGGCGCAGTGCCGTCTCGTAGCGGTGATGCCCGTCGGCTATGAAGAGGTGGGTGGTGCTCAGACCGCCACAGATGGCCTCCAGCGCAGCCTCATCCGTCACCCGCCAGAGCTCGTGGCGCTCGGGACCGTACTCCCCCTCGGTCGCCGCCTCGGCGACCGGGGCCGCCGCCTGAGCCTGCTGGCTCATGGCGGCGGACACCTCGGCGCGGTCCTCGTAGAGCAGGAAGACAGGCGAGGTCTGGGTGCGGGTGGCCTGCAGCAGCCGCAGCCGGTCCTCACGGGGCCCGCTCAGGGTCAGCTCGTGACGGAGCACCTCCCGGCGCTCGTGAGCCACGGGCTCGACCGCCGCGAAGCAGCCCAGGCGGGCTTTGGTCCCTCCCCCCCCGGGAAGCGGGAACGAGTGCCGGTGCAGGTAGAGGGACGGCTCCTCGTCACGCGTCAGGAAGCCCTGGTCGAGCCAGGTGCGCAGGTAGTCGCGGGCCCGGGTGTAGCGATCGGTCCCGTCTCCCGCATCCGTCTCGTAGTCGCGGCCGAGCTCGACCCGGACCACGTTCTGCATGGCGCGGGAGTAGAGGTCCCGCTGAAGCGCCGGGCTGATCACGTCATAGGGCGGCGCCAGCACCGCCGCCAGGTCGATCCTGGCAGGGTCGTAACGGATCCCGGGGAAAGGAGATACCCGAGCCACGCGCCGCCTAGAGCTCCACCAGGTGGAGGCTCTCAACCCCCTCGATCCGACGCAGCCGGGCGGCCAAATCGGGGGGCACGGTATCGTCGACCCGGACCGCCGTGACCGCGCGGCCCCGAGGCTCGTCGCGGCCCACCTGCATCTCGGCGATGTTGACGTTGCCCTGTCCCAGCAGCTGCCCGATCTCACCGATGAGGCCGGGGCGGTCTCGGTGGTAGAGCATGAGAAAGGAGCCCACAGGAACCAGGTTCATCCGCAGGCCGTCGATTCGCATCACCCGAGGCTCGCCGAGCACAACCGTCCCCTCGATCTCGCGCGGCCCCTCGCCATCCACCCTCAGCAGCAGTGCTCCGGCGAAGCTGCCGGCCTCGGAGCTGCGCTGCTCATCCACCTCGATCCCGTGCTGACGGGCGACCTCGATGGCGTTGACCGCGGTCACCCGGTCCTGCGAGAAGTGCCGCAGCATACCTCCCAGGGCCTCGGCGGTGATGGCCGCCGACTGCACCCGGCCCACCTCACCCCGGTAGATGAGCTCCACCCGGCGCACCGCGCCGCCACCGAGCTGGGCCCAGAGGCTGCCCATGCGCAGCGCGAGGTCCTGATAGGGCACCACCACCGCGATCTCCTCCTGGGCGACGCGGGGGGCGTTGACCGACCAGCGCGCCGGCCGCCCGGCGAGGACCTCCATGATCTGCTCGGCGACGTCGGTGGCGACCGACACCTGAGCCTCCACCGTGGAGGCACCCAAGTGGGGCGTTATGAGAATTCGCGGCTCCGAGAGGAAAGGGTGCCCCGGCGGCAACGGCTCCTTGACGAACACGTCCACCGCCGCCCCGGCCAGGTGCCCCGATGCCACCGCCTCGGCGAGCGCGTCCTCGTCGAGGAGCCCACCCCTGCCCACATTGATGACCCGGGCCCCCGGCGGCATCAGAGCCAGCTGCTTGGCCCCGATCAGGCCGCGGGTGCCATCGTTGAGGGGGGTGTGGAGGGTCAGGATGTCCGCCCCTCCCAGGACCGCCTCCAGCGACCCCAGCTGGACCCCGAGCTGGGCGGCTCGCTCGGTTGCCACCAGGGGATCGAACGCGATCACCCTCATCTGCAAAGCGAGCGCGATCCGGGCCACCTCGGCGCCGATCTTGCCCAAGCCCACCACCCCCAGGGTCTTGCCGCGCAGCTCGCTCCCGACCAGCTTGGAGCGGTCCCAACGACCGGCCCTCAGGGAGGCGTCGCCGACCGCCACGTTGCGACTCATGGCGAGCATGAGCGCGATCGTGTGCTCGGCCGCGGCCACGGTGTTGCCGGTGGGCGCGTTGACCACCAGAATGCCGTTCGCGGTGGCGGCATCGAGGTCGATGTTGTCCACCCCGACCCCCGCCCTGCCGATGACCCTCAGGTTGACGCCCGCCTCGATCACGCGCCTGGTGACCTTGGTCTCACTGCGCACGACCAGCGCCGCGAAGGGGCCGATCCGCGCCACCAGCTCGTCCTCGGAAAGCCTCTGCACGAGCTCCACGTCGGCGCTCTCGCGGAGCTTGCGAACCCCGTCCTCCGCAATGGGGTCCGCCACCAGAATCCGCGGTGCCGGCTCGCCGGATGACTTCAAGGCAGCTGCCCTCCAAACTGATCGCTGACTGGCTTGCCCGGGAAGAGGGCCACCGCTCGCCGGGATGTCTCCTCAGTCTATCGGAGCCGGCTTGCCCCGTTCGGACGGTTGCTCCCAGAGCTTGATCCCGCCCAGGATGCCGGCGTCGTTGTCCACCAGGGTCACATCCGGCCCCAGATCGACCTTCACGGCGGCGGAGTTGCCGCCGCCGACATAGAGGTGGTCAAAGAACAGCAGCGCCCGCACCACCCCCACCATCCGCACCACCCGCTTGTTCCAGCGTTTGCTCCCGATGCGCTTGCGCACCTGGTCACCGAGGTCCTCGTTGTAGGTGCGGTTCTGGTGCAGGGGATGGTGCGCCAGCTCCAGATGGGGCGCCAGCCGCCCCTCCCTAAAGACGGCGCTGCCCACCCCGGTACCCAGCGTCAGCACCACCTCCAGCCCGTGGCCCTGGACCACCGCCATACCCTGGACCTCAGCGTCGTTGGCGACCCTGACAGGCTTGCCGAGAGCCTTCGCGGTGGCCCCCGCCAGATCGAACCTGAGCCACGCCCGCTCCAGCTCCGGGACCACCGGGGTGTCGTCGCCTCCCCGGCGGACGAAGTGGGGCGCACTGAGGATCAGACCGCCCCGCACCACCCCCGGGAAGCCCACCGAGACGCGGTCGAAGGTGGGCAGCCGCGAGGCGATCTCCCCGAACACCTCGACCAGGGACTGGGGCGAGAGCGGATAGCTGGTGGGCACCCGAACCCGGTCGGCGGTGGTCGCCCCCCGGAGATCCAGGGTGTCGCCCTTGATGCCGGTTCCCCCCACGTCCAGCGACAGGGTCACCGGACTGCGGCGTGACTTGGCGGGTGTGGCCATGCGCTGATCCTCGTAGGTCGACTGGTGCCGACACACTCTACGCGCTATGCCTGCGGCCGGTCCGCGGACGGACTACCGCCGCGGGCTCAGCGCTGGTCGGTGGAGAAGGGCAGCAGGGCCATGTGCCGCGCCCGCTTGAGGGCCACGGTCAGACGGCGCTGGTGAAGCGCGCAGGTCCCAGTCACACGGCGAGGCAGGATCTTGCCCCGTTCGCTGATGTAGCGGCGCAGGCGGGCCACATCCTTGTGGTCGACGTCCACGATCCGCTCCAAGCAGAAGTTGCACACCTTGCGCGGACGACGCCGCGCGTACTCCGACATGTTTGCTCTTCCTAGCCTCCGCTTGCTCGACTCAACTGCGCCTAGAAGGGGATGTCATCGGGGTCGATGTCGCCGTCAGGCGTCTCCACGGGATCGGGCGGCCCATCGCCCCTGGCCGCGGCCGGGGGGAAGGGGGCAACCCGGGGGCCGGAATCCCCGCCCTCGCTGGTCCGCGACTCCAGGAACTGGATGTCGCTGGCGTTGACCTCGGTGCGGTAGCGCTTCTGACCGTCCTGCCCATCCCAGGAGCGGGTCTGGAGCCGGCCCTCGATGTAGGCCAAGCTGCCCTTCTTGAGGTACTGCCCGGCCAGCTCGGCCAGCTTGCGCCCGCCCATGTTCCAGACCACCACGTCGTGATAGTCGGTGAACTCGCGCCGCTCACCCTCCTGGGAGGTGCTGTACCGATTGGTCGCAATCCGAAGTTGGGTGACAGGCAGCCCGCTGGGGAGATAGCGCATCTCCGGGTCAGCTGTGCAGCGCCCGATCAACATCACCCGGTTGAGAGAACCAGCCATCGCTATCCCTCCCCGCTCCCCTCGTCGGCCGCCAGCTCGCCGGCGACCTCACCCGCGTCCCCATCGGACTCCGCGACCTCGTCAAACTCGTCGAACTCCGGGGCCGGGTCCTCGTCGGAAACGTCCCCCGCGAGGACCTCTTCGGGGGCGATCCCCTCCGCCCGCGCCGCCGCCCGATCCTTGCTGCGCGTCCGCACCCGGCCGCGGCGATCCTCGCCCTCGGGCAGGTAGTAGACCTGCCTGAGAGTGATCATCTGCCGGATCACGCGCTCGTCCAGAATCAGCTGCCGCTCGAGCTCACGCAGCTTCTCGCCGGGAAGGCTGATCTCCTTGAGGGCGTAGTAGCCATCCGTGAAACCGGCGATGGTGTATGCCAGCCTCCGCCTGCCCCACAGCGACGACTTGGTGACCTCGCCGCCATGACCGGCGACCATGGAGGCCACCTCGTCCATGGCGGTGCGCACCTGTTCCTCGTCCACGTCGGGGCGAACGATGTAGAAGAGTTCGTACTCGCGCAGCAAGCAGGCGCCTCCCAGATCCTGTGGGGTTGCAGCCGGCTGGGGACCGGGTGCAGGTGACTCTGGCAGTCTAGCAGGAAGCGGCTGGCGGCCCCTGGTCCGGGCGGCGCCGGCCCCTGGACGAAGTGGCCGGGCCGAACGTCTGTCGAACTCCAGGCGGAGCGTGGCCGAGCGCCTGGGGACCGAAGTCACCCCGAGGGACGACCGCGGTGGCATGGGCGTTGCGGTGGAAGCCGCGCCCGAGCGACACCCATCCGGGACGGTCCCGGGGTGGGGCCGGGCAGGGTTGCGCACCGGTGTCCTGGCCGGGTGCCGTGGCGACGCCGGCCTGGGGGGCACCCCCCTCCGGACGCTGGCCGTTGACCGCGGCTGCCGCGGGCGGGGAGAGGACCCGACGTCGCGAGGACACCGGGTGAGGGTGGGGCTTGTGGTTGGGCCCAGCCCGGGCCGGCGGCCACGGTGGAGATGCTTCGCACCCCATCCGCTCCCAGGCTCCGGTCTCCATGCCGCCCTGGGGACAGCTGCCACTAGGTGGCTGCGCCGACCCACGTCCAGACCGACGCACCCCAGGGTGCTGGCCGGGTCCGGGCCGCCCAGTCCTCAGTGAAGGTTCCCCTGGTGGTGGACTGCGTGCCCATTGTTGCTGCTGTTGAGGTTCGAAACTCCGGATCCCGGCCGGCTCGCTTGGCCTGGCAGCTTCTGAGCCGGTTGAGAAGGGCGTACTGCGTTGGTCGGGCCCGCCGCCGTTCCCGAAGCACCTGTGCCAACGGCGGACCACAGACGCCGCCACAAGTCCGTCGGAGGTGCAGGCCTCCGCGCAGCGCTCCCAGGACCATCCGTGCTCGCGCCGCTCCAAGACGGTCGTGATCACCGAGCGGGCGCACCTGGAGTTGGGCACCACCTCTGCTGGGGAGACGGATCGGGTCCTGTGGCACCGCTGGCCGTGCTGACGTACGGAAGCGGAGCATCCTTCCCTGCGCGTACTAACGAGGCAAGCGAGGTCGGCCGCGGCCCCAGACCACCCAGTGATCCGCGCCGCAGCGCTCACACGGTCCCAGGGTGGGGAGTGGTGGTAGGCTCGTCTCGGTCTTCGACCAGCCTCCAGAGACAAGCCGGGAAGCAGGCGCTGGAGGCCTCTTCCTTGCTGGTCGAGCTTACGGCTGCCGAGTCGTATCCCAGACCAACCGACCCTGAAGGCCAGGGCCGTTGGCTCAGAGGCCGAGCTGCGAGACCAACCTGTGGCTGTACCAGCGGGTGCCCAGGGCGACCGTGCCGGCCACCGCCGCCGCCAGCACCAAGGCCACCAGCGGATGGAGGGCGTTGCTGCCCAAGGGCAGCACCACGCCGATGAGGCAGCCCACCCCCAGCCCCGCCACCAGGGACCCGAGGGAGATGATGGGCAGCCAGACCGAGATCAGCATGGCCCGGCTCACCGGCGGCTCCTTCATCACCGCCATCCGGTCCCGCCGGATCACGGTCAGCGTCTGCACGTAGTTGAGGCCAGGAGTGACCGTCAGCCCCACCACCGTGGCCCCCGACTTGACCCGCTCGAAGAACTCGCGCCGCACCCGAAACTGCTCGACGCTCTTGCCCACCGTGACCGCGACCGTGGCCAGGGTCGGGGTGGGGGAGATGCGGCTCGCGCCGACCAGCGGCCCCTGGATGTTTCGGGGCTGGGCCTTGCGATCCCCTCTGGCCGTGAGGAATGCCGGAGCGGTGATCGAGAGCGTGGTCCCGGCCATCACCGCCGCCACCAGCACGATCACGATGCCGAGGAAGAGGTCGTGCTGGCCAAGCTCCACCAGCAGGCCGAGGACGGCGGCGCCGATCAGGACCATGCCGCCCGCCAAAGAGGCGATCGCCAGCCGGCTGACCATGCTCGGGGCGAGTCCCTCCAGCAGCCCTCCGCGGCGCATGATCTCGTCGCGACTGGGTGCCTGCGCCCGCTCGCGGGCCGAGTTCCGCTGCTGGCTCTCCATCCGGGCCTGGCGTCGACGGAGCTCGCGGCTCCCTGGGTTGCGCATGGGAGAGTAAGGATCGCACGTGCGCCGGGGTCCGCGCGGGCGAAGCCGCCTCTGATGCGGCTGGGGACCTGGACCGAGAGCCCTTCCGCATCTGCGGGCGAAGCGCTGGGGCGACCTGCGAGGATCCGGTCCCGCCACGGGAGGTTCACCCTGTCTCGGCTTCTCGATCCCTCCTGGGCGCTCTGCGCGGTTGCGGTGGGCCCGACTTGTGGTTGTGCGAAACCATCTTCCCTGGCAACCGGCTCGCCAGTCCCCTTGCCGGCTCCGGGCACCATCCTCCGGCACGGCGACGCCGATCGGCAGCGCCAGCGCAGTTCTGACGCGGTGGCGGACGCTCTTGGTACTGACAGCGGGGCGAATCAGGTACTGGCGTGGGTGGGAACCTGGTGGTATCGGTTCGTGCCGGCGACCCCCCGGCCGTCGGTGTTGGAGAACGCGCCGAACGGGATGTGGTTCTCGCTGGGGGCCACCTCCGGGGGGCGCCTGGCAGCCGCCCTCGACATCTTCGGGCAAGCTCGCCGCTATCTGTGGGTCGATTCGACCAACGGATCGACCGCACCGCCGCCGGTCCCGTCGTGCCTGTCGACCTCGATCGCCACTCTCGCATTCAGCGCCAACGGCACGCTGGAGGCCCTGTCGGTAAACAACCTGGCCGGCCCTGAAGGGGGAGACTTGGAGGCCCTCAACATCGCCCCCAGCACGCTCCGCACCCCCGACTCGCTCCCCGGCCCAGGTTCCGGCCTGCCTTCGCCCCGAGCGGGCCGTGGCTGGCGGTTGCCCCGGGAGGGATCGCGAACAGTTGCTCGTACGGTGGGCTATGGTGGGCGGAGATGACCTTGAAGGAGTGGGCGGGGCCACAGGGCATTCGCCCGGGGAGCGCATGTCGGTGGTTCCGAGATGGCAAGCTGCCGGTGTCGGCGCGCCGGGTCGGGGGCCCGATCCAGGTAGCGTGCCCAACGGCGTCAGGAATCCGCGGGTCAATGGGCTGGTGGACCTACGTAGAGAGTTCTCAAACTCTGGTCCTGCTGGGAAATCCCTGGTAAAGCGCCTACTTCGTCGGGTCGGCAAGGGGCGCAAGGTGGTTCAGGAGGAGCCGGTGACGGTGTTTGAGGATGCGCGGGGTCCGAACGTACGGGTGCTGCGGCAGGCTCAGCGGCGGCTCGCTCCAGCCGAGCTGGAGGCGTTGATCGCCGAGTATGAGGCCGGTGCTCGCGTCGGTGAGCTGGCGAAGGTCTACGAGCTTCATCGCACGACGGTCGCCAAGCACGTTGCTCGTGCGGGCAAGACGCGGTCGGTCATGACCGAGGCGCAGATCGACGAGGCGGTCCGCCTCTACCGGGACGGGTGGACGCTGCACAACCTCGGTCAGCGCTTTGGCGTGGCGGATCAGACGATCCGGCGGGTGCTGATCGAGCGGGCCGTGACGATCCGGCCGGGCGGTCGCAGGAAGGTCGCGACGGTGTCGTAGCGAGCCCCACCACGGGGTCTCGGCCCCATAGAAGCAATCAGGTCGCTGCGGGGCCGATGTGGTCGGCGGCGACGACGATTGCGACCAGCGCGTCGTCCAGGGCCTCGTCAATATCGGCGGCGTCCTCGGGGTTCTCAGAGAGCCGGTCGCGGCTGGCGACGACGCAGTAGCCGACCTGATGAGCGGCAACATGATCGAGTAGTCGGCGCAGGTCAGGGCGGTCCATGCTCGTCCCCGAGTAGCCGACATCAACGAACTCGTCGGCCATCCGCAACCTGAGACGCTGTGCGGCGAGCGCGATCTGCGCCCGCTGGCGCTGCACCTGGCGTGCCGCCTCATCGGTGGTGGTGGGTGCGACGCGGATGTAGGAGACGGCGGGCAGGTCGCTCGGTGACCAGTCCTCGGCGCTCATGACGCCTGAGCTGTCGGCACACGAACGTCCATGCGCTCGGCCTCAGGGAAAGTGGCGTGGGTGCGCTGCCAGTCACGTAGCAGCACCTTCTCCTGGTGACGGACCCGCAGCAGTCGGACGACTGAGACCGGGATCAGGACCGTGAAGCGGCAGGTGTTCCAGAAGCCGATGATGAAGAACAGGTTGACCCAGCCCGGCCCGCCGTCACGGACGATCGTGCCCGCGGCCACCATGACCAGCCCGTAGAACGCGATCCCGGCGAGGCCGACGAGTGGCCCCCACTTGATGCCGGTGCGGGTGTGGAGGCGCCGGATGACGATGTTGCTTGGGCAGAACCGCTGCGCCAGGCCGTAGAGGCGGGAACTGAGTGCCCAACTGGCTGCGAAGATCATGACGGCCCTCTTTCTGGTCAGACACGCCAAGGCGCGTCAGTTGCGGGAGCGGCAGTCCAGAAAGAAGGGCAACCCAGCCCGAAGCCGGGTGCGGCGCCGAAGCGTCGATGACATCATCTGCCACCGCCAAGGATAGCGCCACAGGTGGCCGGATGGAGCGGGTCAGCGTGCCACGGCAGAGGATCGGTTGACGGCGGGCACAGTGCGTGTCGAGTTGCGGTTCGGCACAGTGGGCGACGGGTCCGTGAGCTGGCGGCCTGGTCCGGCGCACTGCCAGACGGTTGTTCATCATCTCGTCGGACGCTGCCCCGGAGCTGCGGCGCTTGAGTCCCCAGTGAGGCAGCTAGCGGATGACTCTGTACCCTGAGATAACACTTTGTTGTGTGATCTCAGGTGTCTGTGCTAGGATGGTCTCCATGCCAGCTGACGGAGAGATGACGTTCGCGGACCACGCCGGGCGCTTCTATGCCCGCCGGTACGGGTTCGCGCCAGTGGTTGGGCGGCTGATCGGCTACCTGGCGGTATGCGATCCGCGTGAGCAGAGCATCAGCGAGCTGGCCGAGGCGCTGCTGGCGAGCCGCAGCGCGATCTCGAACGCGGTCGGCCACCTGGAGAACCTTGGGTTGATCGAGCGATCCAGGGCGGCCGGCGAGCGGATGGACCGGGTACGCATCGCGATGTCGTCGTCAAGTGCGAAGGGCTTCGACGTCTCCGAGTATCGAGAGCACGCCGAACTGGCACGGGAGGGCTTGCATCTGTTGGCAGATGAGCCCCCCGGGCGGCGAGCGGTCTTGTTGGAGTGGGCCGCCTTTGCGGACTTCCTGGTCGAGCGGATACCGGCCTGGGAGCAGGATTGGAAGGCGCACCGCGAAGAACTGCGCGCGGCGGGCGAGCTTCCCGACGACCCGATCACACAGCAATGAGGGAGGAGTCCCTGACAAGCACGTCCGCCGCTGCGGCGGGGATCGCGGCCGCGGAGGTGTGCAAGTCCTACGGCGAGCACTTGGTGCTCGACAAGGTGAGCCTGACCGTGGAGGGTGGCGAGATCTTCGCGTTGCTCGGTCCGAACGGGGCCGGGAAGACGACGCTGGTCCGCATCCTGTCCACCCTGATCGGAGCCGACTCCGGCTCAATGCGGATCGCCGGACACGATCTGGCGAGCGACCCCGATGGAGTCCGGGCGGTGATCGGGGTGACCGGCCAGTTCTCGGCGGTGGACAACCTGCTCACCGGCGCCGAGAACTTGCAGATGATGGCCGACCTTCGCCATCTCAGCCGCGACGCTGGGAGGCGACGGGTTGCGGAGCTGCTGGAGCAGTTCGACCTCACCGACGCCGCGCACAAGCTGCTTTCGACGTACTCGGGCGGGATGCGGCGACGGCTCGATCTCGCGATGACTTTGGTCGGTCAGCCGAGCGTGATCTTCCTCGATGAGCCCACGACCGGCCTGGACACGCGCAGCCGCCTGACCATGTGGCAGATCATCCGCGGCCTGGCCGTGGCGGGGGTCACGATCCTGCTGACGACTCAGTATCTCGATGAGGCCGACCAGCTCGCTGACCGGATCGCGGTGCTCGACCAGGGCCACATCGTGGCCGAGGGAACCTCCGAGGAGTTGAAGCGCCGCATCCCCGGCGGTCATGTCCGGCTGCACTTCGCCGCCCCACACCTGCTCCATGAGGCGAGCGCGCTGATTCCAGCGGCCGTTCCGCATCAGGATCAGCTCGTGCTCCAGATCGCCGGTGACGGCTCTCCCGACTCGCTGCGGGAGCTGCTGAACCAGTTTCACGACGCGCGCATCGGCGTCGAGCGCCTGTCGATCCATACCGCCGACCTCGATGACGTGTTCCTGGCCGTGACCGGCAGCCACGTCACCGGCCAGCTTAATGGAGACCCCCTAAACAACAAGGAGTTACCGCGGTCATGACCATGCTCGCCTACACGCTCAGCGACTCGCGGGTAATGCTGCGCCGCAACCTCAAGCACCAGCTCCGCTACCCCTCGCTGACCGTGATGCTCATCGCGATGCCGATCGTGATCCTGCTGCTGTTCGTCTACGTGTTCGGCGGCCAGCTCGGTGCGGGACTCGGCGCGCACGAGGGCCGCCACGCCTATCTCGACTACGTGCTACCGGGGGTGCTGCTCATCACCGTCGGCTCCGCCGTGCAGGGCACGGCGATCATGGTCGCCAGTGACATGACCGGGGGGATCATCGACCGGTTCCGCACGATGGCGATTGCCCGCGGCTCGGTCCTCACCGGCCATGTGGTCGGCAGCCTGATCCAAACGTTGCTTGCGGTCGGTGTCCTGGTCGGGGTCGCGTTCGGCCTCGGGTTTCATTCGAGCGGTGGGCTGCTGGACTGGTTGGCCGCGGTCGGCATTCTGCTCTTGTTCGCGTTCGCGCTGATCTGGTTTGCTGTCGCGCTCGGGTTGGCGGCCAAGAGTGTGGAGACCGCCAGCAACACCCCGATGTTCATCGTGTTCTTGCCGTTGCTTGGCAGCGGCTTCGTACCGATCCACACGCTGCCGGTGGTGCTGCGGCAGTTCGCCGAGTATCAGCCCTCAACCCCTGTCGCCGACGCCGTGCGCGGACTCATATCCGGCGGTGCGGTCGGCGGCCACGCGATCGTCGCGATTGCGTGGAGCATCGGCATCGCCGTCCTGTCCTATCTGTGGGCGATCCGCCTCTATAACCGGCGCCGAGCCGCCGAGCCAAAATGATGGGAGGGTCCGTGGCTGACCTATTCGGCTTGCGGCCAAGCGGTGCCGCCCTGCCAAGGAGCAGGCAGTGGCTCTGATCGGCAGACTGCTGAAAAACCGACGCGCTGGCGGTAAGCACCTGGCTTGGGGCGCACCGAACTTGGCGTGCACGAATACGCTCAGGCTCACCAGCCCGGCGTTCGAGGACGGTGAGCCGATCCCGGCAGCCCACGCCTCGAAACGAGCCGGTGGAGGAGACCAGTCACCGGCCCTGGCCTGGTCTCAAGTACCGAGCAGCACCGACCAACTGCTGCTCGTCATCGAGGACCCCGACGCACCAACGCGCGTGCCGTTCGTCCACTGCGTCGCACTGATCGAGCCGTCGATAACCGACTTGCCGGAGCGAGCGCTGAGCGCCGATACCCCAACGCCCGGCGTGCGACTGCTTCGTTCGGGGATGGGCCGAGGGTACCTCGGTCCCGCGCCGATCAGGGGCCACGGACCCCACCGTTACGTGTTCCAGCTCTTCGCGCTGGCGAAACCTGTACCCCCACCTTCCAACGGCACCGCGTTGGAATCAGCCAAGCCGCGACAGGTACTCGCTACCGCGACCGACGTGCTCGCCCGCGGTCGTCTCGACGGGCTCTACGAACGGCCATAGCCCACATGGCGCCACGCAACTGCACACCCACAGGCTCTCCGCCGCAACAGCGGAACCCCGCCGCCGGGCACGGCGTCGTTCGCGGGCACACGGTCACGGCCGTCGGAATCCTCCGTGACCGGCTGGCCGAGCCGTGGACACTTGACGCGCTGGCCGAGGAAGTCCACCTGTCTCGCTCCCAGGTTGTCCGGGCTTTCGATGCGACCACTGGCTTGAGCCCAATGGCGTACCTGCGGAAGATGCGGGTCGAACGGATGGCCCGCCTGCTGGCATCGACGGACCTGTCGGTAGCTGAGGCCGCCCGCTCGGTCGGCTGGCGAAACCAGTTTCACGCCAGCCAGTGTTTCCACGCCGCCTACGGTCTCTCGCCGACCGAGTACCGGCGACGCCAGCTCCCGCCTCCTGTCCACTGACCCTCGCAGCCCTTGGTCATCGACTGAGGTCGCAGCCCGAGTCGATCTGCCGCTCCGGTCCGCGCCGCGGCCCGGCCTGGTCGCTGACGGCAGCCTTTGCGCGACGCGCGGCAGCGTCGGCGCGCTGATGGTCGAGTCGCTGCCCCTGACTGCTGGGTGCGGGTCCGAGCGGGTCGCTGCCGGTTATCTCGTGCCGGTCGCGGTAGGCGACGATGGTGCGGACCTGCTGCTCCCATGCCGCCCGTCTCGCCGGGTCGGCCGGCGGTGGCCCGAGCCGTCGCACCCACGACTGCCCCTCTTGGAGAGCTTCGCTGGCGAGCGCGGTAGCGCGTTGCTCGATCAAGTCCCGTAGCTCGGTGAGGGTGCGGTGCATGTCGGCAGGCATCGCCCCGGTGGCTTCGGGGATCAGCCCGGCAACGTAGCGGGGGCGGCGGCGTGGCCGGGTGCCGCGGGACCGGGTGGCGGTCAGCTTCGCGAGCCGAGCGGCGAGCACGGCAGCCGGGTCCTTGGCGTCGTCGAGCCCACCGGCACGAACCGCGCGTGTCAAGAGCTGTTCTGGATGGTGTCCCTCGGCTTCGGTGCGACGGAGCTGGGCGATCAGCGACCCGAAGGACTCTGAGCACACGACTGCCGTGGCCCGGTCGGTGTCGAGTCCGCTGGCGGCGACGGCGGTGGCGAACCTTTGGTGCTGGGCGGTTTGGGCGATGGTCTCGTACTCGGCGGCGAGCTGGGCGATGCTCGACCATTTCTCCTGCTCGGCCTCGATCGTCTCGTGCGCGGACTTCTCCGCGCCCTCGTGCTGGAGCACGCCGTAGAGGATCGTGCGGGCGGTCACCTGATCCTCGTAGCCGTGGGTGTGCTGGTGTTCCTCAAGGTGGACCTCGTCGGTCGCGACATACGCAATGTTGGAGAACCGTCCGCGGGTCATGGCGACGTAGAACGCCTCTCTGGTCATCGAGGACGAATGGACGACCAGGTGGGCGGTGTCAACGGTCGCGCCCTGCGCCCGATGCGCGGTGATCGCGTAGCCCAGCTCGACGTGATCGGCCACGTAACCGGCGGGCAGGATGACCCGGCCGCGTCGCCCGCGGGGGCCGGGGCGCTGGACGGTCAGGCTCCCGTCCTCGTGGCTAGCGATCACGGTCCAGGTGTCGCCGTTCTTCACCCATGCCCTGCCGGTCGTGAGGCGGCGGTCGTTGTTCCGGGTGACGATCGTGTCGCCCTCACCGGCGACGGTGCCGTTGTGCAGGGCGACGCCTTCGACGGCGACCTGTCCGGCGAGTATCCGGTCTGCGCGTGCCCGGTTGTTGAGGGCGGTCACGGTGTCGCTGGTCTCGGCAACCAGAATGCTCGACCGCCCAGCGGCCGCGTCGTGCTGCCAGGCGTGGTAGGCGGCGTCGAGCATGTCGCCGTGGTCGCCGCCGACGATCCGGCCGTGCTCGTCGTAGAGGTCGATCACCTCCGTGTCGCCGCGCCGCAGGCGCAGGGAGGCGGCCTTCTCCCACTGGTTCTTGAAGCGGCGGATGTCGGCCAGCTCCGGCGCCCCATCCCCGTCGCTCGCATTGCGGTCGCGGACGAGCAGGCCGAACGCGCCGCCCGCGTCCACGGCCGCGAGCTGCGCCGGGTCGCCGGCCAGCAGGACCTTCGCCCCTACATCGGCGGCGTGGGTGGTGAGCTGGTCGAGAAGCATCGTCCCGGCCAGGGATGCCTCGTCCACGATCACCAACTCACCGGCCCGCAGGTCCCAACGGCCGTGGACGTGCTCGTAGAGCCACTTGGCCGTGTTCTCGGTCCCGATCCCAAGATCATTCGCGAGCACGTCGGCCGCCGCCGCAGACGGGGCGAGCCCGATCACGCTGCCCGCCCCGTGCTCGGCCTCCCAGACGCGACGCAAACCACCCAGCGCCAGGGTCTTGCCCGCCCCCGCAGGGCCAACCAACACATCCACCGCTCGGCCCGAAGTGGCGATGCGCTCGACCACGTTGCGCTGATCGGGCGATAGCACCCTGCCTTGCTCATCCGGGGAACCAGCGATCTGAGTCGCATTGGCGGGGTCGAGGGCCGGTCCATCCGTGCTACGGGAGAGGTCGAGGAGCCGGTCCTCCGAGGCCAACAGAGGGGTTGACGTGTAGACGATGGAGTGGTGCGGCCGGAACACGCTCGACCCGTCCGACCGCTGGAAAGCGGCGGGAGCGGCGGTCAGCTCCGGCGGGGTGAGCCGCAACGACGCGGCCTCGGCGGCATCGGTGATGAGCCCGATCACCGCCTCCCGATCGGCGGTGCTGGCGAACCGCAGGCCGATCGTTTGCCGCGACGCCTCCGCCGACAGGTTCCGTCGCCCCCAGGTCGAGCGCTTCTCCTGCACCTGCTCGACCCCGGCCTGACCGAGCGCCACGAGCTCGTCACGGCTCACGTCCTCAGCGCGCACGACCACCGTGCCACTGCTGGTCGCGAGTAGGCGGTCCGCCCAGGTCTCGGCGTCCTGGCCGAGTACCCGGTCAGCGCGGCGGCGCCACTGGTCGGTCAGCTCGGCCAGCGAGTAGTGCGTCTTGTCCGGCCGGGTCGAGAGCGTGGCCTGCTGGCGCAGCCGCAACACCGCCCGCTTGTCGGGCCGGTGGCCGTGGTCGGTGACGTAGGTGTCGATGAGCCGGTCGGTCTCCTCCTCGATCGCCGCGCTCCGCGACGAGAACTCCGCAATCAACTCGTTGGGCACGCCGATGATCTCCCATGCCGGGTTGCGGTCCCGGCCCCGCTCCCGTTGCTCCCACCCGACGCCGAGGCTGCGGGTTAGGTGGTCGGCCAGCACGGCGTTGTAATGCTCGGAGATCGCGACGACAGCCTGGTGCATTGGCCGGCCGTCCAAGGAACGCCATTTGCCGTCCTCGCCCTGCACCTTGTTGGCGATCACGACATGCGTGTGCAACTGCGGATCGGCCGCACGCGAGTCGTAGTGGTCATACGCCGTTGCAATCAGACCGCGCGTGGCGACCTGTGCAACCCCCGCGTGCCCGACCCTGGTGGCTGCAACGTCGCGCTCCATCAGCGCAACCACGTCCGCAACCGCCGCATGATGCGCCTCCACGATCGCGGCCTGCACGGCGGCGTCCGCGACCGCCCACAGGGCGCTGACGCTCTTGGGGACCGAGAACGTGTAGTCATACCCGGCCACGGTCCGGCTGGTGCCGCGCTCGTGCTCCTCGGCCTCGATGCTCTCGACCGCCGCGGCGCGCTCGTCGGCGCTCAGCTCCGGGTCCAGATGCTCGACCCGTGTAGCGATCCGTTCCTCGACGGTCTTGTGGCGGAAGTAGGGCAGGCCGAGCGGATCGTCGGTGACTGGATCATGGCCCTGGCCGAGCAGACGGCGCAGATGATCCTCAGTGACCATGCCGCCGGGCTCGATCCGCTGGTCGTTGGTGCCGAGACCGTGGATGCCGGTACCGAGCCAGTAACCGGGCGGGGTTCCCTTCTCCGTGTAATAGGCGACGAGCGGCGTGGTCAGTGGCCGGTGCCCGTCGCCAGCGGCGACCGACTGGAGCAGGTACTTGTAGCCGTCCCCGGCCGACATCACGCGCATCGAGACCGTCACGCGAGTCAGGTGCGCCGGGGCTACCTCGTGGTGCAAGAGGTGTGCCCGGCCAGGGAGGTCGGGCACAGGTCTTGATCGCGATGCCGGTCGGGCGATCCACGAAGGGGTCGAGTACCGGACCGCGGCGTGATGTCGTGGTTGTGGCCTGGCTTTGGGCGCGGCCAGGTCGAGGGGCCGGCATTGTGACGTCGGGGCGCTGATCTGACCGCGCCCAGATGGGTGAGCCGGGATCAACCGCTTGAAGTCGGGTAGGTGCGTCCGCATCTGATAAAGTGACAGTCACCTCTTAAAGGTAGTAGCCTTCTAGAGGAGGTGGCTGTTACGGATCGGTCGAGTCAGCGTAAGTGGTGGGCTCTGGGAGCGGTGAGCCTGTGCATCCTGGCGGTGGGCCTCGACGGCACGGTGCTGTCGGTGGCGCTGCCGACGCTGGCCTCCGCGTTGCACGAGATCGGA
>JAKAWF010000242.1 GCA_021817025.1 bacterium | reverse complement strand
TAAGACCACTGCCTCGGCGGTGCGCGTTCCACGGTGAGGCCAGAACCGATCCCGGCAACGGGAGAGGAACCCCGAGAAGGGGTGCCACTAGCAGTGGGCTTACTAGAGTTCACTGTGTGGCAACGGTCGTGGCAAGTCAGGGGGAGCTGCCCTCCGGGGCAAGGGGACGCCGGCGGGCCAAGGAGCGGGAACGCCCAACCGGCGGCTCGGACATCATCGCGAAACGGGGACGACGACGGGTCCAGGTGGGCGAGGCCGGTCACCCCTGCGAACGAACGGTCGGCAGACACCAATGCCCAGTCCCGGCGGCGAGCAGCGGCAGCGAGTACGGCGTCGAACGGGCCCACGCTGCTCGAGCCCTCGAACAGGCCCAGTCCGCCGAAGACGTCCTCCTGGTCGGGCTGGACGAGAGGCGCCAACCCACGGGCGCGCTCCCTTGCCCATTCCGCCGCCTCCGCTCGTGGGCGGCGCCGCGACCGGGCGCGTGCGAACTCCTGGACGACCTCCGCGGTCGTCCCCGCTCGCACGACCCCGTCACCAACCAGCTCCAAGAGCGCGCGGCACGGTTCGCGCAGCGGATGTTCACGACCCACCACGTGGACCAGGATCGTCGTGTCGAGGACGATCCTGCCAGGTGACGGCTCCGGATCACTTCCAGCTCGTCGTGGAGCTGGTCTGGGTCGGGCACGTCCATGGGCTCTGCGTCCAGGATTGCCCGCAGGGCGGCTCGTCGCTCATCGGCATCTCCGGGGAAGCGCTCGTCAATCGCTTGAAGCACCGGCGGGCCAACTGACACCCGCCTTCGGCTCCCGCATGACCCCATTAGCGACCCTCGTCGATCAGAACTTGCAGACGACGATCCAGCCTGCTCGTACGTTGGCGGGCCCCATTCGGCTGTCCACCATGACCTGGCTGATCCAGGGTCCGTAGCGGTGGTGGTCATGCCAAGCGATGCCGAGCGCTCGGGAAGACCTGGCGGCATGGCGTGGTTGCGGCTCAAGGTGTCGCTGGCAGCAGAGATGAGGTGGACCTGCTCACGCCCATCCATTCCGAAACCCGGCACTCACTCAGGCTGTCCGAGCCGACGCCCGCACGGCCCGGGCAGGCGCCTCGGGGTGCCGCGATCAGTCACCCGCCGGCACCTGCTCGGCCGGCCGCATCGCCCCGGCTTCTCGCTGCACGGGCACGGCCCCGCCCCGCAGCGACCCCCGCGCCCACCACGCCGCTGCGGAGGCCCCGATGAGGAGCACAAAGGTGAGAGAGACCGGGAGCCTCAGCAGCGGTGTGCCATCGACCAAGACCACGGCGTTGAAAAGCCCGTACCAGACCCACATCCAGGCTAGGCTCCGGCCACTCTCTCGCAGGGCCCTGGCGGTCCACACCATGGGCCCCACCAAGAGCACCAGATCGTGGCTCAAGGCGTGCGGTGCTATCGCCAGCGACAGGCAAACTGCGGAGGTGAGGCTCAAGCACCAGCCGACCCTGGTGCGGGGAGGGTCACGCCACCAAAGCCAGGCGAAAGAGACCAGCACGAGCAGAGAGACCCCGGTCGCCAAGAGTTGGGTGGGACGGCCCGGCCCGAGGATGTGCCACAGCAGGCCCAGCACCGTGATGTCAGAGAGTGGCGGGAATCGGGTCAGAAGTGCGTAGGCCTCGAGATGAATTGCCTGCGTCACGCCACCGGGTCCCATGGCCAGGAGCACCGCCAGCGCCAGCACCAGCAGCAGCACCCCCGCCTCGCGCACCGCCCGGCGTTTCCAGGCGCGCATCCCCGGCACGACCAGCGCCAGCAGGAGATCGGGCTTGAAGCTGAACAAGAGGATCGCCACGGCGCTGCGCGCGAGCCGCTTTCCGGCGCGAGATGTGGTCAGAGCGGCGGTGAACAGCGCCAGGCACGCGGGCCACAGCAGGTCGTACTGGCCCACGCCCAGGGCCAGGTAGACGGGATACGACGCCAGCAGGAACCACGTCAGCAGGGTGGCGTCCGCCCCCAGTCCCGCGTCCTTGCACAGCCAGTACGTTCCGGCGGCGCAGATCGCCAGGGCCGCTGTGTCCCAGATGAGAAACGCCGCGCGCAGGGGAAGCGCCGTGAACGGGATCAGGATCACCGCGGCGGGCCACGGGTTCATGAAGGGCTCGAAGTAAACCCTGCCGGCGCCGGCCTGCACCGAGGCCTCGGCGACCTCCTGGAAGTGGATGGAGTACATCAGATGGACCGCTCCCAGCCCCCCAGTCCCGAGAGCTCGGGCGATGCTGTAAAAGGCGGCGAAGTCCGGGGGCCACTGCTGATCGATCCTGACGGCCACCAGGACGCAATAGGCGAGCACGGTGCCGGCCGCCACAACCCGCGGCAGGCGTTGGTCGGGCAAGTTCAAGCCGCTCGTGGGCAGAGGGCACTCCACATTGCGACTTCAGAGGGTAGCAGCGGACCACCCGTTGGCCGCGTGAACGGGCATCTGGCCGCGCCTGGGCTGCGGCGTGGCACGGCGCCATGCCCGGGCCGGGCGTGCTGGGGGGCCGTCCGACCGTGGTCCAGAAGCGGTCGGCCCGCGAGTCCGCTCGGCCCACTGACCCGCGTGGGATGCCGCACGGCGCCGCGGTTCCGAGATATGGGACCCGCGAGAGCGCTCGGCCGACCTCCTGCGGCCGGCGAGCGGTCCTCAATGGGGCCGCTGACCACCGCAGTCTCTGGACGCTGCTTCCAGCTGGCGGCCGCCGCCTCGGCGCACCGGTCCCCCGCCAGTCCGCCGGGACCGCGTCTCCCTACTTGGGCGGGCTCGATCTCCGTTCTGGAGGTGGCTCGGGGGACCGATCCTCAGCCGCCAGCACCCGGCAGAACTCGAGGATGGCCCGCGCCACCAGCCCGGGGTGCTGGAGCGGGAGATCGTGGACCCCGGCCAGGTAGGCCGCCTGGGCGCCACCGCCCGCGACCCGAATGGCGGTCGCAACGGCGGCACGCTTCGACGCCATTCGCCCGCTCCCGTCGTCAGCCATCAGGAAGAGGACAGGAGACGAGTTCCGGCGCCACAGCGCCTCCTGGTCGAGCTCGTAGAGGGCACGGGCGATCTGCATGTGACGGTCCATGTCCAGCCTCGGGCGCAAGTTCCCACCTCGACCGGCCTCAAAGTTTCCCAGCATCGCCCAGGTGGCTGCCTCCGCCCCGATCTCCCCGGAGATGGGAGAGGCCGCCACGAACTCCCGCACCCGGGCCCGGTCGAGGCGTTCCACGAGAGGGGGGCGCATCCGCTCCCGGGCCACCTCCCACCGATCCCCGAACGCGGCCCGCAGATCCGCGGCCCCGCCGTCCACGCAGACGACCCCCGCCACCTCGGGAACCTCGGCGGCGAGCCAGAGGGCCACGCTGGCGCCCCAGCTGTGACCGACCACCACCGGAGCTTGCAGCCCGAGCTGACCGAGCAGGGCTTCGAGATCCCGGGTAACCTCTGGGAAGCCGTAGCCGTGTTCGGGGCGGTCGCTTCGGCCGTGCCCCCTCATGTCCACCGCCACCACGCGATGCGGGGGTGCGAGCCCGGCCGCCACCCAGTCCCACCAGCGCGCGTTGCTGGCCAGGCCGTGGAGGCACACGATGGGGCGCCCCGCACCCGGCCACTCCCGCACCGAGAGTTCGAGCCGGCCGGCCCGGACACGCCTCTCTGAGGGCGGCGGCGCTGGCGGCACGGAGGGTCCGGAGCTCAGATGGCGTCCGAGACCGAGGACATGAAGAAGCCCTCGACCCGGATGGGTGGAGCCTCGATGAAGACCGAGTCCCCCACCTCCCGGGAGAGGGCCGGCTCCGCCCTCCCGATCTGGGTGGTGCGCCGCAAGACCCCCACCGGGCTCTCGTTGAAGCGGAAGTTGTTGACCGCCCCCACCACCTTCCCGTGCTCGATCAGGAAAACCCCGTCCCTGGTCAGCCCGGTCAGCAGCAGGGTGGAGGGGTCGACGTCTCGGATGTACCAGAAGGAGGTGATCAGGAGGGCCCGATCGGTGGCGGCGATCATCTCCTCCAGCGTGGTCTGGGTTCCCCGCATCCGCAGGTTCTCGGCATCCGGCCGGACCGGGTGCCCATGGTCCAGCGCCCAGCGCCTGGGGCAGGTCAGGTCCTGCTGGACCCCCCGATCCACCCAGGTCGTCCGCCCCACCGGCAGGCCGTTGTCGAAGACCGAGCTGTACTCGCTGGAGCGCAGGCTGCGCACGAACCCCGGGACCCGCATCCCGGGGTCCTGGGGATCGCTCTCGATGGTGACCTCGGGGGCGTACATCCTCTCCCCCACCCGGGTGCCGCCCCGGCCGGCGAAGACGGTGCGCTCCTCGTCCGCGCCGCGGGCCTGCATCTCCCAGGCGAGCCGGAGCAGCATGTCCGCCGCCGCCGAGGACTGCAGGATCACCTCGTAGTGCCCGGGGTCGAGCTGGAGCTGACGCTCGGTCCAGCTGAGCCGCTCCCGCAGGCCCTGGTACATCCCCGCCACCTCGAGCCCGGCCGTCCCGGTCGCCAGACCTCCCGCCCAGACGCTGCGCTTGAGGTCCGCCGTCTTCAGGGTCAGGGTCAACGAGGCGGCGGTGCGAAGGCCGTGGAGCCGCACCCCGGTCCTGGTGCCGAGCTCCTCCGCGCGCTCGCTCAACTGGGCGTAGCCGTAGAGCTGCAGGCCGTCCCGACGGCTCTCCTCCACGGCTCGCTGCAGCGACCGCAGGACCGGCTCCAACGGGAAGGGCCCATCGTCCAGGCGAGGAGCCGCGGACTCTGGGGCGGCCGCCTCCGACGGCGTCAGCAGCGGCATGGCGTCGGGCGCCTGGGGGCTGACCAGGGCGCGCTCGCGGGCGGCACGGGCGAGCCGCAGGACCTGCTGTGCCTCCTGGACGTCGGCCTCCTGGACACCCACCCGGTCGGCCTCGATTGAGACCACGCCGGCCGAGATCGACTCCTCGCGGCCGTTGGTGGTGACGGTGTTGTTGGCCAGCCGGCAGTTGATCGAGCGGGCGTGGCTGGCCAGCACCACCGCCGCCCCGCCCTCCTCGATTCCGGTGGCGACGATCTCCTCCAGGTTCAAGATGTCCCCTCCTGGCGGGAGTTGAGGACCTTGATCTGCCGGAAGAGCGCGGGCGGGCAGCCGTGGGAGACCGGGGCCACCTGCTCCGGTTGCCCCTTGCCACAGTTCATCGCCCCCTCCAGCCGCCATGACGACCCGCCTCCGATGGCGGCCATCCGGCCCCAGAAGTCGGGGGTGCGGGACTGGTAGGCGACGTCGCGCAGCTGGCCCGCGAGCTGGCCCTTGTGGATCCGGTAGAAGCGCTGGCCGGTGAACTGGAAGTTGTAGCGCTGCTGGTCGATGGACCAGGACTTGTCCCCCACGATGTAGATCCCGTCCTTCACCTCCCCCAGCAGCTCCTCCAGGGTGGTGTCCCGCTCGGGATCGGGCTGCAGGGAGACGTTGGGCATCCGCTGCAGCGGCACATGGGCCCAGCTGTCGGCGAAGGCGCAGCCGTTGGAGCGGGGCAGGTTGAACTTGCGGGCCATCTGGCGGTTGAGCTGGTAGCCGACCAGGATCCCGTCCTTGATGATGTCCCAGCGCTGGGCCGCGACCCCCTCGTCGTCGAAGCCCACCGTGGCCAGCCCGAAGGGCTCCTCGCGATCCCCGGTCACGTGCATCAGGGGGGAGCCGTAGTGGAGGGATCCGACCTGGTCGGGGGTGGCGAAGGTGGTGCCGGCGAAGTTGGCCTCGTACCCCAGCGCCCGGTCCAG
>JAKAWF010000241.1 GCA_021817025.1 bacterium | reverse complement strand
CCACCCTGGTCGGGCTGCTGCCTGAGCTCGACCGCCTGGGGGTGAACGTCAAGGTGGTGGCGGCGATCAGCCCCCAGCTCTTCCGCCTGCAATCCCCGGAGTACCGGGCCTCGGTGCTCGGCCTGGGGGACCTGCTGGACACCATGGCCATCACCAACGGTTCGCTGAGGATGATGCGGGACTGGGCGGACCACCCGCTTTTCGAGGAGTACTCGCTCTGCCCGGACTGGGACCGCCGGTGGCGAACCGGCGGGACCGTGGAGGAGGTGATGGAGGAGGCCCATCTGGACGCCGCCCACATCCTGGAGGCGCTGCAACGCTTCTCAGAGGAGCGCCCGGCCCGGTTGAGCCGCCTCGCCCACCTTCTGGAGGCGGCCCAGGGCGGCTGACCGACCGGCCGCATCGGACACGATGGGCTTCTCACGCCCGGGAAGCACCGGAGGCACCGGCGGAATCGCTGATGGTGCGCGTTGAGGGTCCCTCCGACCACGGACCGGTAGCCTCAGCAGTGATGCTCACATAGAGGTCCCCCGGCCGCGCCACCCTATCCATGTCATTCGCTCCGAGGGCCAAGGCGGTCCCAAGTTCGTGGCAACGCGGTGGTCCCTAGTTATTGGCTGGGGTGGTCCCTTCTCCGTGGGAAGCGACCAGGTTGAGATGATGTCGGCATCGAAAGGATGCTCCCTCGCGGGGGCCAATCGTCGTTTACACACTCCCAATTGTCCCAGTATTGAGCGCCACTTCTTGGTCTGCCCCACGCCCGGGGCCCTATCCGCCGGCGGATCCAGGCATTGTTGGCGGCGGAGTGTCCCGCAACTCGAGAACTGTCACTCTAACGTTGCACCTTGGGCCCGGCCGCTACGCTCATACTCCCTAGGAGGGACAAGCGTTCCCGGCGCCGGGGCAACTGGAGACCGGAGCTGGCTCCGGTCTCCGGAGGGGCGGCACGGCGTTGGTCGGCGTCAGGGGCGATTACCTGGTGAATCGGCGCTCTAGCCCCGCCGGCCCTCGTGAACCGTTTCCCAGGAGCCGTCGGACGATCGCTGGGTCCACAGAGGCGAGGCTATCTGTCAGGCTCACCAGCGCGTGGGCGACCCCATGGTTCCGTTCGCCCCCGATCTGATCCGGCGGGCGAACGCGGCGCTGCGCGAGCCGGGTTCGGCCGCCGCGGCCCTTTGGACAGCGGGCGCTGCGGCGGCCCTGTCAGCGATCCCTCTGGAGCACTGGGGGGGGCATGTCGTCGCCGGCATCGTGGCGATGGTCCCGGTCGCGGCTATCGCGATTGGGACTCTCCTGTGGCCCAGGGAACGCACGCCAGCGTGGGTGCTGCACGCGACCACCGGGCTGGCGACCGTCATGATCACCGCCCTGGTAACTCTGGCCCCAAACTCTAGCTTCGGCCTCCTCTACATCTTCGTCGCCATCTACAGCGCCCTCTTCTACTCGGGGAGGGGATTGCTCTGCCACCTCGCGGCGATCGCCGCTGCCCTCGCGGTGGCAGTCACGCTGAAGCCACCGATCGGGAGCCCTGTGGTGGCCTGGGCCGCGATCCTCGGGACGGCCAGTCTCGCCAGCCTCACGATCCGGTCGTTGGTGGTGGATCTTCGGCAGCTATCAAAGCAGGATCCGCTGACCCAACTGGCCAATCGCAGAGCCTGGCAAGAACACCTCCTGGACGAGATGGCGCGAGCCAAGCGGACGGGTCTTGGGCTGGCGGTGGCTGTCCTCGACATCGACTCGTTCAAGCAGGTGAACGACGCCCATGGGCATCACGGGGGGGACCGGTTGCTTCAGACTCTGGCCGTCGCGTGGCAGCTGGCCATGCGGCAGAGTGGCGACCTACTGGCGCGCTTGGGCGGGGACGAGTTCGGTGTCGTCGCGGTCGGGACATCGCTCGCCGGCATCCAGCGGGTGATCGACCGACTGCGCGAGGCTGCAGCATCGGTTGGCGTCTCCTTCGCCACCGGGGTAGCCTGCTGGGACGGAGTGGAGTCGGCCGATCAGCTGGTGAAGCGGGCCGACGACGCAATGTTCAGGGAGAAGGCACAGCATCACCAACCCGAGCGGGCGCCTGCCCTCGATGGCATGTAGACCGACCCACCGCTGTTGGAGCGTTGGGCCGTCTGGGCCAGCGGTTCCGGGTCCCACCATCGGGACCCCACCCCACCATCTCACGGGGACGCCCGGGCCGGAGGTATCGAGGCCGAACTCGCCGCCAGTTCTCGCTGCTTTTCATGGGTGACCCCATGGCTGCGGCGCTTGCTTCGAGTCGTGGCCCATGCGGTGACACCCGGACCAACCGCGGTGGTCTGCCGACCTGGTGACCTCGATCCGTTACAGGATGGTGACACGCCCACCATCGGCAACCGGGGCCGGACCTGAAAGTGTGGTCTGATCAGAGTCCCCAGCGAGGATGCCTAAACGTCGTGACATGGAAGTCGGCGCGAGGCGAGCCCGTAGCGACGCCCCCGTCCGCCGCCCCCGCGGCCAATGGGGCGATCCAGACGTCCGCCATCATCCGCAAGGCCCTGGAATCCGCGCGTGACCTGTTGGACATGGATGTGGCCTTCCTCGGCCAGCTCACCGAGGATCAGGAGATCTTTCGGGTGGTGGTGGGCGACGGCCCCCTGGTCGGGGTGATCGAAGGCGGTGCCACAGCCCGCTCCGACACCTACTGCGACGCCATGATCTCGGGGCGGATCGGAAGGGTTGTGCCTGACTCCACCGCCGAGCCGGAGCTGGCCAACCTGCCGATCACCAAGTCAGGCCAGATCGGCAGGTACGTGGGGGTGCCGGTCCATCTGCCAGGGGGTGCCCTCTATGGGGTCCTGTGCGGGATCGGTCGCGGCGCCGACTACAGCCTGGGCGCAAGGGACGCACGGTTTCTCGAGTTCTTGGTAGCCGTGGTGCAGGCTGAACTGGGGCGCGAGCAGGAGTCCTCGGATCGTCAGCGGATGCTGGAAGAGCGGGTGCGGCAATTACTTCAGAGTGACCAGATGACCATGGTCTTCCAGCCAATCGTGAGGCTGTCAGATGGCGTCGTGCTCGGCTTCGAAGCGCTGGCCCGCATCCATGCTGCACCCCACAGGCCCCCGGACGCGTGGTTCGCCGAGGCCCTCGAGGCAGGCCTGGGCGCTGAGCTCGAGATGGCCGCCATCAGTGCTGGTCTGAACGCGCTGGACCGGGTACCCGGAAGCGCCTACCTATCTCTCAATGTTTCGGCTGCGACGGCATGCGCGGCGCAAGTGCCCCAGGCCCTGACCGCAGTCGACACGTCCCGGGTGGTATTGGAGATCACTGAGCACGCGACCGTGGTCAACTACGAGGACCTGGCGGCCAACCTAGCTCCGCTACGCAAGCGCGGGGTGCGCTTGGCGGTGGACGATGCCGGGTCCGGGGTGGCCGGCTTTGACCACATCCTCAAACTCGCCCCGGAGATCATCAAGCTGGACATCGGCCTGACCCGGAGCATCGACACCAGTCCGACCCGCCGCGCCATGGCAACCGCATTGGTCAGTTTCGGCGCGGCCACCGGCGCAGTGATCGTTGCCGAGGGAGTCGAGACTGTAGCTGAGCTCGACACCCTGCGCCGCCTGGGAGTGGGTTACGGACAGGGCTACCTGCTGGGACGGCCCGGCCCGCTACCCACCGGCGGCGTCCAGATCTCTCCCGGTGAGCCCGCCCCCAAGAAGCTCAGCCCGAGCTACTCTGCAGCTGACCACCGAGTGGCCACCGGTCCGCGAATTTGAATTGCAGCCGAGCGTGAACTTGGCCGCGTCCGGTGGCAGTGGGGGCACCGCGGGCACCCAACGGTCCACACCTTGGTCGGCGTCCAGGGGGTCGGCCCCGACATGCTCCTACAACTGGCTTCCCGCACAAGCGAATCCGAGACCCGCACTGCCCATCACCGCAGCATCCCGACCGGCGCTCTCGTGCTGATCTGCCGAGCGTAAGGAAACGGTGTTGGGGCTGGGCGCTGGGGGGTCCGGCGAGAGCTCTCGAACGAGGGCCGCGCCGACTCTCCCGGGCAGACCTGGGCGAACCAGGCTCGGTGCGGCAACCACTCCTTCCCCGGAGGGGTAAGGGCCGCTGGCCTGAGCCGAGTGCCTTCTCAGGCGTGCCTCAGGCGCGGTGCCGCACCTCGGGCTATCGTCCGAGAGCAGAGGGCCCATCAGGGTCGGGGGCAGGAGTCACGATCGGCACTGGAGGAGCTGCCCAACATGCGCAAGTCATACGCGATGGTTCCGGCCGTCGCCGGGGGAGCCGCCGTGGCCGGTATCGGGGGTGCGGTCGCGGTGTCCGCGGCTGCCACCCCGCCAACGAGCAAGTCCACCACAGCAGCTACGCACAAGACGCACAGGAGGGCTTGGCCGCCTTCGAAAGCGATCGGCTCCTTCGTCTCCGAGACCAGCGTTGGTGGGGTGGGTCACGGGTCGATCGTGGTCAAGCAGCCCGATGGAAAGACCCTGACCCTGGACCTTACCGCTCACACAAAGGTCATGAAGTTCGAGGGCCACGGCGTTGCTCCGACGGCGGAGAGCATCGCCGCGATTCCGACCGGTGACGTTCTGGTCGTGACCGGCCGCCATCTCTACGGGAAGAAGCCCCTGGTCGGACACATCCTCGATCTGGGCAATTAGCCCACCGGACGGAGCACCCTCCCCAACCCTCCCCATAGCGCCCCGGGTCGAGGACTTCAACCTCGGCCCGGGGCAATCCGGGGGCCCGACATATCTGGCCGAGCCCCGGCTGGAGACGGCATCCCGTTCGGGTGGAGGACACCTAATGGAGCGGGGCGTGACCGGCGGGGCCCCGAGACTTATGGTTCAGGACGCGGGGCACGCGACAAACCACGGGGGCGGATCCCCACTCCGGCCGAGGCTGCACACGGGGGCGTCCAGCATGGGTCGGCTTCCTCAGCGCCGGGCTTGCGACGCTGTCCGCCGACTCAGCGGGATGGAGTCCGGTCCAGCGCGGGGACTCTGCCCACCTTACTCGGTCACCAGGTCCGGTAGCCGAGAATGGACACCGTCGAGGGCACCAGCAGCGAGCGGACCAGGAAGGTGTCCCTCAGGATCCCGGTCGCCAACCCGAAGCCGATGTCCTGGATTCCGCTCCCGTTGGGCCCGCTGCCCCGGGGACCGGCCGGGTCGCCTCGCCCAGCTCCCGGAGGCGGCTGAGGGGGTCTGACTGGCCGGCCGCATCGGGCAGGAAGCGCTTGTGTAGTACCCGGGCCGCGTGAGCGACCCGGCGAGGTCGCGGGCCTGGGGACGCCGGGTCTTTCTCAGCAGCCGGACCTCTCTCAGTCCGGCCTAAGGGAGCGCGGCGCCAGACCGGCCATCCTCTAGGGAATGACCGAACGCCCCCATGACATGACCGCACCCTGCACGCGGCATTCATTGCATCTCCACTTTGAGGTTGCCCGGTAGCCGTGTCCGCCTCGAACCCCAGTGGCTCGGGCCGGCCCGGTCTGTTGGCTCGCAGTGCCAAGCGGTGGAGGCACAAACGTGCCCTGGCCATGGTGGGGCTAGTGGCGCTGCTGGCCGTCGGTGGAGTTGTCTACGCTCGCACCCGGTCCGTCCCATCGCCATTCGTGACTGCCACCGCCCGCTATCGCACGGTCACCCAAACTGTCGTGGTGTCAGGCACACTCCAGCCGGTCCAGAGCTGGGATCTGAGCTTCCCGGCTCCGGGGGTGGTGGCCACGGTCAACGTGGTGCCTGGTCAGACGGTGACCGCGG
>JAKAWF010000240.1 GCA_021817025.1 bacterium | reverse complement strand
ACCTTCTTGACTCTCGAGGTGGGGATGATCTGCTGGACGATGATGCGCTCGTTGCGCCCCAGGACCGACTCGATCGTGGTGCGCACCTTTTCGATCTCCACCCCCAGATTGGCCAGCACCTTGGCCGCCAAGCCGTCCCCCTCCCGGAGCAGGCCCAGGAGCAGGTGCTCGGTTCCTATGTAGGAGTGGTGGGACTTCTCCGCCTCGTCCTGGGCCAGGGTCAGGACCTTCTTGGCCTTCTCGGTGAATCTCTCAAACGGATACAAGCGAATCTCCTAGACCCCGGCTGGGGCAACGTCCGGCGGCCGAAGCTGCCGGACCTGGGCTGGGACGGGTCTTGGGTCAACCTCCGCTCCGATCACAAACGCATTATGCCCAATCGGGGGTGGTCGAACCTCACCGCCAGTGGGGGAACGGCTCCGGCAGGCCGTCCCCGCTTGGCCACGGCCTGCCCCCAGGCATCGACTCGCCGCCGGCCACGCCCCTGTCCAAGCCCGTCCGGGAGGCCCTGTTGCGGCTTGGCTGACGGCAGCTGCTGACGGGAGGCCAGCCGCCGGACCCCCACCGGGGCGCCCGCGTAGCGCCATCCCCCAGGAGACATCCAGCGGCTGGGGTCGATCCTGGCCGTAACCATGCCGTCCGCTCGGAGCTGTCCCGCCAACGCCGCAGACGGAGTTCAGCAGGCGAGGCCGCAGCTACTCGCTGGAGGCCTCAGCAAGTGCCTCGGGAAGAGATTCCCGCCCATCGGCGGCGCCGGTGTCGGGCAGGGGCACCGGCGACTCCTCCCCGGCGTCCTCGACCAGGACCTCAGCCCGCGCATCCACGATCCCATCGGTGTCAGCGGCCGCTTCGGTCGCGGCCGCCTCCGGCTCCACCGCGGCGCCTGGCCCGTCGACCACCGCCTCGGCTGCGCCGCCGCTGGCCTCGGTGGCGACGGAGGGGCCCTCTTCGTCGTCAGAGTCATCCGGCTCGTAGTCCGCGGCGGCGGAGTAACCCCCGTCCGCCTCATCGGCGGGGATGTGGTCCGGCCGGGGCAGGAGCTGGCGGTAGGAAAGCGAGATCCGGCGCCGGCTGCGGTCAGCCTGAAGAACCACCACCCGGATGTTGTCGCCCACCCGCAGCACGTCCTCGGTGCGCTCCACGTGCTCCCAGGAGAGCTCACTGATGTGGAGCAGCCCTTCAACTCCATCGGCGATCTGGAGAAAGGCGCCGTACTTCTTGGTCTTGGTGACGATGCCCTCGATGATCGTGCCGGGGGGGAAGCGAGCCTCGATGCTGTCCCAGGGGTCCTCACTCATCTGGCGCAGGGAGAGCGAGATCCGCGACAGCTCGGGGTCGAGCTTGATCACCTTGACGGTGACCTCGTCGCCGACTGCCAACATGTCCGAGACATTGCTGACCCGGTCCCAGCTGAGCTCGCTGATGTGGATCAGGCCGTCGGCGCCGCCGAGGTTGATGAAGGCACCGTAGGACGTCAATCCGCTGACCCTGCCGGTCACCACATCGCCGACCCCAAGCCGCTCGAAGAGCTCCTCACGCTGGCGGGCACGGTCCTCGTCCTGGGCCGCCCGCTGGCTGACGATCAGCCGGTTGCGCTTGCGGTTGACCTCGAGGATCTTGACCATGATCTTCTCGCCGACCAGATCCACCAGGTTGCCAGAGTGGGTGCGGGCCACCTGGGAGCTGGGCAGGAAGCCCCGCAGACCCATGATGTTGACGATCAGGCCGCCCTTGTTCTGCTCCTTGACCTCGGCCTCGACGCCCTCACCGTTGCTCTCTTTCTCGGCCGCCTTGGCCCAGATGCCCTCCGCGCGGGCCCGCCGCAGGCTGAGGACCACGTTGCCGTCCTCGTTCTCGGACTGGAGCACGTAGACCTTGACCCGGTCCCCCGGATTCAGGATCACTGGTTCCTCGGCCCTGCCGGTGAGCTCCCGGTTGGAGATGACACCCTCGGACTTGGCGCTGATGTCGACCAGCACCTCGTCAGGGTCCACCCGGACCACCGTCCCGTCGACGATGTCCCCAAAGGTCAGAGTCCGGATGGAATCCGCACTGGTGCGCAGGTACTCCTCCATGGAACTGTAGATGGTCAGTTCCTCGACGGGCGCGGCAGTGGCGAGCTCGGCCAACGGGCTGATGGGTCCTCCGGAATGCTGGAATCCTGGGGCCATGCGACGGCGCTCCAGTGCGGGCGAGAGTATAGCAGTGCGGCCGCCACCTTCCGCTGCGGGCGCTCGGTGCACGCGCCCCCCGGCGGCCGCGGCAGCGGCCTCCCTCCTGATGGCAAACTGAGGCTCACAGAGTTCGCGCGAGACGTCTCGCAGGGACCCAGCCCGCGATCAGGAGGACCGCCTTGCCATCAGCACCGTCTCACACCGTCTACGAATACCGCGAGCTCGACAGCCTGGATGAGGTGAACCGGCTGGCGCGTGAGGAGGGGTTCGACCTCCTCCAGGCGGTGGCCTCCGGCACCGGCCTCCGGTACATCGTGCGCCGGGCCGAGGAGGCCGGCCAGGGGCGCCAGGCCGGCTTCTCGGTGCCGTCCCCCGACTGACCCGAGCCGCCGGTCCGCCCACCGCCGGGAGGATATCGACCCGGCTCACCCGGCGAAGGTCAGCCCCCCGCCCGAGTGGTTCAGCCGTTCTCCTCCGGCGGAGGACTGCCGAGCACGGCGGTATCCAGCAGACGCACCCCGCCGACGCGAGCCGCCAGGATCAGCCGGGACGCCTCTCCGGCCTCCTCCAGCGGCTCGAAGGTGACCGGGTCCACCAGGGCGGCGTACTCGAGCTGGACGCCCGCTTCGGATCTGATCACCTCGACAGCCACCCGAGCCAGGTGGGCACCCGATTTGCGACCGCGGCTGAACTCGAGCGCCGTGACCCGGAGGGCCCGGACCAGACAGAGCGCGGCCGCGCGCTGGGGGGCGCTCAGGTAGGCGTTGCGCGAGCTCAGGGCCAGTCCATCGGCATCCCTCACCACCGGGCACACCACCAGCTGCACCCCCAGGTCGAGATCCCGCGCGAGCTGGCTGACGACGGCCGCCTGTTGGGCATCCTTCTCGCCGAAGAAGGCGGAACAGGGGCCGGTCGCGGCGAACAGCTTGGCGACCACCGTGGCGACGCCTCGGAAGTGGCCGGGGCGGAATTGCCCCTCCCAGCGTTCCGCGGCCGCCGCTTCGACCTGGATCGAGGTGGCGAAGCCCGGTGGGTACACAGCCTCCGCCGCCGGGATGTAGACGGCGTCCGCGCCGGCATCCCGGAGCAGCCGCAGGTCCTCCTCCCGACGCCTGGGGTAATGCTGGTAGTCCTCCCCGGGGCCGAACTGGAGAGGGTTGACGAAGATGGACACCACCACCCTGTCCACGGCCGCTCGCGCGGCCTCCACCAGGGACAGGTGTCCGCGGTGCAGCGCACCCATCGTGGGCACCAGCCCAACCCGAAGGCCATGGCAGCGCCATTGCTGGGCCAGGTCCCTGAGGGAGTCAGGAGCGGCCAGCACCGCAGGTACCCCCAGCTCCGCCCCCGGTTCATTCATAACTGAATTGGGGGCTGGGATATTCCCCCGCCTCGACCGCCTCCCGAAAGCTGGTGGCGGCGGCCACCGTGGCCTCTCCGAGCTCGGCGAAGCGGCGCACGAACTTGGGCACCGGCCCCACCGTCAGGCCCAGCATGTCGTGGATGACCAGCACCTGGCCGTCGCAGCCCGGTCCGGCTCCGATCCCAATCGTGGGGATCGCGCTCCCGGCCGTGAGCTCGGCGGCCAGGGCGGTCGGAAGCCCCTCCAGCACGACCGAGAAGGCGCCCGCCTGGGCCAGGCCCAGCATGTCCTGGCGCAGCCTCTCCGCCGCCTCCTGGCCCCGGCCCTGGACTCGCAACCCTCCCATCGCGTGAACTCGCTGGGGAGTCAAACCGAGATGACCCATCACCGGGATGCCCCTCGCGGTGAGGTGAGCGACAACCTCCAGCATCGGCCCGCCCCCCTCCAGCTTCACCGCCTGCATCCCGGCCTCCTTCAGAAGCCGCCCGGCGCTACGGGTGGCCTCATCGAGGCCAAGGTGGTACGAGAGGAACGGCAGGTCCCCCGTCAGAAGGGCGTGGCGGGAGCCCCGCGCGACCGCAGCCGCGTGGGAGAGCATGTCCTCCAGGGTCACCGGCAGGGTGTCGGGGCCACCGTCACGCAAGCGATGGCCCAGCATGGTGCCCCCCAGGGAGTCGCCCACCAACAGCAGCGGTATCCCCGCCCGGTCGAGTAGAGACGCCGTCGTGTAGTCGTAGGCGGTCAGCATCGCGAACCGCCTCCCCCCCGCCTTCCAGCGGGCCAGGTCCGTGACCTGGACCGGCCTGAGATCAGAGTCAGCCATCCCGGGGTCCTCCTCGATGGAGTTCTGGCGCTACGGCGGCCAGCTCCAAGGTCAGGCGATACAGCTCCGCCAGCCGCGGATCGAGTGTTGCCAGGGCCACCTCATGGCTGTGGGTCGTCGCCCGGTCACGGCGGGTGGTGGGTCCGCTGAGGGCCGCCACGGGCCCCAGCCTGCGCACGTTCCCAGCGGCCAGGAGCAACAGCTGGCGGAGGCCGGCAGCGGCCTCCACCGGCGCCCCCGAGGCCTCCACCGCCCGCTCCGCCTGCCGCTCCAGCAGCACTGGGAGCACCGCCGCCAGCGCCGCCGCCGCGTGGTACAGCGCCCGATCCACCCCGGCCATCCGAAAGCTCCGGAGGCCGAGCCGAATGGCTACCCCCTCCAGGGCCAAGAGGGCGGCAGGGTCGCCCTCAAGGGACAGGTACGCCCCCTCCAGACACGCGGGTTCCCCATCGGGAATGGGCGCGAGCGGGTGCAGCGCCGCCGTCGCGGCCCCCAGCGCGGCACAGGCGGAGAGGACCTCCGGACCGTGAATGCCGGCGCAGTGGGCGACGACTTTGCCGCGCAGGCCGGCGCGGGACGGCAACAGTTCGGCGATGCCCGCCGACACCAGCCCCAGCTGGCCGTCAGGCACCGCCAGCAGAGTGACCCCAGAGCCCGCGACCACCTCGGCGGCGGTGGCGGCCACCTGGGCTCCCACCAGTTCGGCCAGGGCCGCCGCCCTGTCGAGGCGGCGTGACGCCACCAGGCCTGGTGGCCAGCCCTGGTCGGCCAGCCGCCTGGCCAGCGCCGTCCCGACGCGACCCGCGCCGACGATGCCGATACCTTCTTCCGTCTCGGCCACCTCAGGGATCCAAGCGGAGCGAGGCCAACTCATCGAACGGAGCCTCGACGGCAGTGTAGCTCAAACTGCCGCCCGGCCCCCAGTCACCGTGTCAGGGCTCCCATCCCGGGGCGACCGGAGCCCCCCGACCAGCCCCCTCCCAGCGTTCCCGCAGCCATGCGAGCGCTGGGACGCTGCCCCCCATTGGCCAAAGGGGCCGGCGGCCCACCCGGCAAGCCAGCCCAGCGCTCGAGTCCGGGGACGCCAGGCCGCGGGGCGAGTGGATGGAGCCGGCGGCTCACATGCCAGCGGCGGCAGGCGTGCCCTCTTCCACCTGCTGGATGACCTCGTCCATCTCGCTACGGTCCATGGACTCCACCTCGATCAGGTGGTCGGCCAGAGCCTGCAGCGTGCCCCGGCGGAGGGTGAGAACCTTCTTGGCGGTGAGGTAGGCGTTGTCGACCAACGAGTGGACCTCCTGGTCGATCTCGCCCGCGACCTCCTCCGAGTAGTTGCGTTGCTCTCCGAGGTCCCGCCCCAGGAATACCAGCTCCTCCTTGGTGCCGAAGGCGAGCGGGCCGA
>JAKAWF010000239.1 GCA_021817025.1 bacterium | reverse complement strand
TTCTTTACCCCCTACAAAGGTTTCGTCCACCTCCACACGACCACTATAGTGGACCCAGAAAACTGGACAGTCAGGGCGGGGGTTCGTAAGCAATCCCGAGCAGCGTGAGGAAGCAGTATCCAGCCCAGTTCAAGGCCGAGGTGGTCCTGGAGGTTTTGCGCGAGGAGAAGACCCTTGCGCAGATCGCGGCGGAGCGGCACGTGCATCCGACGATGCTGCACCGGTGGCGGAGCATGGTAATGAAGGAGCTGCCCGAGGTGTTCGCCCGTGGGGAGCGGGGCGGGCTGGAGCGGGCCGAGCAGGAGAAGAAGGTCCACGAACTCTATGCCGAGATTGGTCGCTTGAGCACGGAGCTCGAGTGGCTGAAAAAAAAAGGCGCTCGATTTGAGTAGGCTTGAACGGCTGGAACTGCTGGAGCCCGGGGAAGGCGCACCGCCGTTGAGTACGCAGGCGCGCCTGCTGGGACTGAACCGTTCTGGCCTGTACTACAAGCCGGTCGAGCCCCCGGCGGAAGAACTGGTGCTCAAAAACCGCATCGACGAGATGTACACCAAGTGGCCCTTTTACGGGTCCCGGCGCATCACGGCGGAACTGCGGCGGCAGGGGTTGGTGGTCAACCGCAAGGCCATCCAGCGGCACATGCGGGAGATGGGGATTGCGGGCATCTGCCCCGGGCCGAACCTGAGCCGTCGGCGACATGAGCACCAAGTGTACCCGTACCTGCTGCACGGCCTGAGCATCACGGCGGCGGACCAGGTCTGGGGTATCGACCTGACCTACATCCGATTGCGCCGGACGTGGATGTACCTCGTCGCGCTGATTGACTGGCACGCGCGTTACGTCGTCGAGTGGGAACTCGGCGACACGATGGAAGAGGGACTCGTGCTGGAGCCCGTACGTCGCGCCCTCGCCAAGGCTCAGCCGCAGATCCTCAACAGTGACCAGGGCAGCCAGTTCACGGCTGCCGGCTATGTGGACCTGGTGACGGAGGCGGGGGTGCGGATCAGCATGGACGGTCGCGGGCGCGCCCTGGACAACATCTTCACGGAGCGGTTGTGGCGCAGCCTGAAGTACGAGGAGGTCTACCTCCGCGACTACGAGACACCCCGTCAGGCGCGTTGCGGCATCGGTGGCTATTTGAGCTTCTACAACGACCGGCGGGTGCACCAGGCGCTGGGCTACCGGACCCCGGCAGAGGTGTACGCGGAGCGCGAAGTGGCCGCGCCCGCCGGGGACTGACGGAGGAGGCCCCACCGCCATGAACAGGTCTCCGCCCCACCGCCCGGGCCTCAGCAGAGACGAGTGAATTCCAGACCTTGGGGTCGTGAGGAGGGAAGGGAATAGCTTAAAGAACCTCGTTCAAGTGTCTTGACACTGGGGACCACCTTATCCCGATCCTAATGAGCCGACATCTGAGGTTTGCAACCAGTGTCCGAAAGTTCAGTTCGCGACCAATCGGTAACCAAGGCCCCGTACGGTCAAGAGCCGCCGGGACCCACCAGGATCTTCACCCAGCTTACGTCTCAGCCGGGATACCAGTTGCTCGATGTTGTTATCGTTCACATTGCCTCCATACTCAGGCCAGACGTGTGCCGCGAGGTCCTCCTTGCTGCACAACAACCCCACCCGCCGGTAGAGAAAGGTCAGGGCTCGGAACTCCTTCTCCGTCAACTCCAGGCGACGATCCCCGACCCAAGCCTCCGCTGCCTCCACGTCCACCCGCAGGGCACCGGTCGGCTCCCCGCCTTGCAGGAGCGTCTCCTCGGTCATCTGAAAGGCCAAGGTCACCTCCCCAAGCGCAATTACATCGCCGTGCCTGAGGCGCACCGGTTTGGAGATGCGGGTTCCGTTCACTCGAGTACCGTTGCGGCTCCCCAAATCATGCAACACGTATGCTCCGCCGTCCCAAGCGATCTCCGCGTGGTGTCGGGAAACAAACGGGTTATCTACCACCACATCATTGGTGCTATCCCGACCCAGCACTAAACCACCCTCGCCCAAGAGATATACCCGACCCGGTTGCGCTTGATGGCGAACGACGAGCCGACTCGTCACAACACCCACTCCTTGCGGCTTTCCCAGTCATGAACCGACGGCAGCCGTCAACGACGTAGGAACGCCACTTGATCCCTGGGTCGCGGGTGCGAACACCTCAAGACGTGTTATGCGGAAAGTGAGGTGTGAACCGGGAAACGGCTGAGAGCGCACCTCGAACCAACCGGTTGTGAGCTTCGCATCTCGGGTCGTGGCTACTTGGCGCCCGTCAAGATAGACGGCGATCCGCCCACCTCTTTCCGCCAACGCCACATCCACGGCACCCGCGGCAGTAGATAGCACCTGCAGTGGCTTCGGGCCATACAGATACACCGGTTGAGTGGAAGGGTCGGCGGGTGTGATCGCGTGCAACCGGTCAATCACCAACTGATCGTTCGTCGATAACCATACCACGTCCTCGCCGGTCGGCCCACCGTGGAAACCCAAACCCACAGCCCCAGCTCCGGAAATGACCTGTAGGCCAACATCCTCCACGAAGTTCCCCTCCTCGACGGCCGGAAGTCCCAAAAACGGGGGTAGAGCAGAGCCCGTGGCCGATTCCACGGCGTCAATCTGTACCGCATTCCCCAGGAAGCGGATGTGCGCCCCCTGCGTGTTCCCCACATAGACCACTTCGTTGGCGGTAGGCCGCGACATCCCTAGTTGGAAGAGCCGCCGGCCATGTGGTGGCGGGGCGGCAGTATCCACCACCACTGCTGGTACCGTCGCAGAATGATGCACCCACCACAGGACTCCCCCCACCAGCACCAGAACACCAGTCGCCGTTGACAAGACAATCCTCCGCCACCTGATCAAGGGCAACCGTACCTTTGGAGCCGCCATGGCACGCGTCTCCTCCGGAACCGGTGCCTGCCCACTCAACGCCTGGTCGAATGCCTGCACCAGTTTCCCAGCGTTCTGGAAACGAGCGCCGGGTTCGCGCGCCAAAGCCTTCAGCGCTACCGTCTCTACGGCCTCGGACAGGTTCGGGTTGCGGGCCCGCGGCAGCGGCAGCGGACCCTCCCGATGGGCCAGCAATACTGCTGCAGGTGTCTCCGCAGTGTACGGTACAAACCCCGTCAGCATCTCGTACAGCATGACGGCCAAGGCATAGATATCCACCGAAGGACCGGTCCCGCCTCCCTCCAGACACTCCGGTGCCATATAGGCAGGGGTACCCACAAGCACACCTACAGACGTAAGTTGCGGATTCCCCTCCAGCATGCGCGCGACTCCGAAGTCAGAGAGCACCGGCGTGCCGTCTTGGTGTAACAGTACATTGCTTGGCTTAACGTCACGATGAACCACCCCGCGTTTGTGAGCATAATCCAAAGCTGAAGCTAACGGTCTCAAAATATCCAGACACTCCCGGAGTGACAGCGGCGTTCCAAGTCTGTCGGCCAATGTACCGCCTTCAACTAGCTCACTTGCCAGGTAAGCCAACCCGTCCTCCTCACCCCAGTCATAGATTATGAGGATATTCGGGTGCCGTAAGGCTGCTACCGTCTGCGCCTCCCGTCGGAATCGCTCGCGGAATGCCGGGTCCTGACCCAAGGCTGCCGGCAGCACCTTGAGCGCCACATAGCGATCCATGGCCGGTTGATAAGCCCGATAAACCTGAGCCATGCCGCCATGCCCCAGGGGGCTGACGATACGGTAACCACCCAGCGTAGTGCCCGCCGCTAGAAACACTCGCGCACCTCCAATACGGAGACGAGTCCTTCATATCAATACTTTGAGTGCCAAGCGGTGACTCCATAGTGGGAGCGAGCAGGCTATTTGGACTTAACACGCGCACGATACGTGTCCCGGTGTCAGCGGAGCCCTGCCCTTGCCGGGGAGTGGTGGGCACGGCAGGCTGACGTGCCAGGGCGGCCCCAGCACAGCTTTCTGGGGCTGCCGCGCCGCCCTGGACCGTGCCCACAGAGGCTCGCCGGCAAGGGTGACATCGGGACACGTATCTCAACCGACTTGGGGCCAATTACCTTGAGCGCGTCCACCATAGTGCGACGGCCGTAGTACATCGCGGTCTATGGCATAAATCGCGGCACTCATACGCGTGCCGGCCCCGTGCCGCAAGCTCAATTTATCCACACAGGACCACCACCCACGACCAGATGGGGGGCCGACTCACAGAAACCCTCGCTCCTCCGCCCGGATTTTGAGGACCTCCTCCTCCGCTGGCGGCAGCCAACGCTCGCCGAATAGCCAGGCGATCGCAGCCTCGGCCTCGGCACGCTCCCCTGCCGGGACGCGGGCTACAAAGGCCGCGCGAAATGCGCGCCGGGCGTCGCCACGTCGGCGGAGGCCCTGCCGGCGGAACGAACGCAGTAGCATCGCCAGTTCAGCCGCATCGGCGGCCGGCAGGTGCCGGTCAAGCCAGGAAAGCAGTGCCAGACCGGCCTTCCGGTCGTCCAAAGGCCTATCACCTCATTCCTGGTGCTCAATGGGCATGACGGCCTCCGCCGGATCTGGCGCACGATCCGGGCGTGGCAGGCTGCGGGTCCGAGCCTGTGGTCGGACAATGACATCGAGGTGATCGCCCCGCCAGGCCGCCGCGGTGATTGCCGCTGCGGCATTTTCCGGTGTGGCCAGCGCAAACGTTCCTACTCCCGGCAGCCAGTAGCGACGGGTGGTCCGGTGGTATTGCACCAGTACGGCGTGGGCGAGGAGCTGCTGTCGCAGCCAGTCTGCCGCATCCGACGTCGGCCGGCCGAGGCGCTTGGAGACGGCATCTGCCACCACGTCGGCTATGGTGGCCTCGACCAGGGGGTCCGGCTGGCGGAACTTGCAGTCCACACAGAGCAGGTGGACGTTATCTGCGGTAAAGGGGCGGCCAGGGGCGGCGCCCAGCCGGGCGAAATAGGCGCAATGCCAGGCCATGGGGCGCCCGCATGCCTCGCACCGGCCGTCCTCGGCCTCCCAGGCGCTGCGCGCATCCGCCGGGCTGATATGGCCGCGGACCACCTGGTACGGTTGCCGGCCCGGGGTGGCCGGTGGCGGGATGGTGGGCAATGCGACCGTTGCTGCCACCTCAGCGGCGGATCCTTCCCCCTCCTTCGGGGGTAGAGTGGCCAACTTCAGGGCGACGATGCTGAGGCCATCCAATTCGGCCGCTGCTGGCCCATCAGGGCAGGGCTCCCCCTCGGCGATGAGCCTTGCCTCCTGGACCACTTCTGCCTGCACGGACCGCCAGGCCTTGAGAGAGCAGAGCACGGTGACCGGGAGGCCCGCCGGCGCGGGTAGACCCTTGGGGGGCGTGGTCTTGGTTGGGCAGTCCATTTCGAAGGTCACGCCCTGGCCCCAGGGCCTTGGCGCGGCCCGCAATGTCCCCACCGCTGTCACCTTGACACCCATCTGTGCCTTCGCTCCTCTACAGTTTGGTGCGCTGCTCGGACTCCCGGTGGAAGTGGATCAGGTACCGGACCACCTGACCGATGCTCGCCGAGTCACCGAAGACTCTGCCCAGGTCACCGGCTTTCCTGCGGGCCAGGTCGCGTAGATATTCCATTTCGGTCTCCGTAATCATCACGTGCAGGCGCCGGTCCGCAATCTCGCGGGCCCGGGTCCGCGCTGGCGCGGCGACCGCCGCGGCCGCCTCTGCGGCGAGGTCCGGCCGGGTTCCCATTTGCGACCCATGCACCTGCGCAGGTTGCATATGCGCCACTGACGGTTGCGCAAGCGACGCCTGTGCAGGCTTAGTCCGGGCCGCCCCCTTGCCACGTGCGGG
>JAKAWF010000238.1 GCA_021817025.1 bacterium | reverse complement strand
AGGGTCGGGCGTGTCGCGGTTGATGCCGGCGAGCGCGAGGGCCGCGGAGTTGACCCAGGCACTGTGCCCGTCGCGATTGGTGAGGTACGCGGGCCTGCTCCCGGTGACTGAGTCAAGCACCAGTCGGTGCGGAGTTCCTCCTGGGAATGTCTCCATGGACCAGCCCATGCCGCTGATCCAGCCGTCTCCAGGATGCGTTCTCATGTAGGCCACCACGGCTTCCTGGCAGCTCTCAGTGGTGAGCCGCCCGTCCAGGTTGCAGCTACGCTGCTGGAATCCACCGTGGATGGGATGGCAGTGGGCGTCCTGGAAGGCCGGGACGACGGCTCGCCCATGCAAGTCCAGGGTCTCGTGGCGCGGGTCCAGCGCCTCGACGGCTCGGGTCAGGGGCCCGGCGGCGGCGACTCTCCCGTCGCGCACCGCCAGAGCCTCGACCCAGGGAACTTCCGATGAGCCGGTCCAGATTGGGCCACCCGTGACGAGAAGACCCTGGTCTTGACCCAAGGAACTCTCCCTACTTTACGAAGTACCAGCTGGAGGGATGGTAGTTGGCGTATGGGTTGAGCGGATACCAGCCGCGCAGATTGTTCTTGGCCACCACTATCTCGTAGTCGGCGACCGGCCACCAGAGGGAGGCTTCGTTCTTGGAAAGATAGTTTTCGACGGCATACAGCGACGACAGTCCGGGCTGGGTGTGAGCCGCGTTGATGAGTTTCTGGGCGGTGGTGGAGCTGTAGCCGCCTGCCCAGTAGTTACCCTGGCCGAACTGGTTGCCGCCCACGGGGAGGATCTCATACTGGCCGAAGTCCCACATGAAGCCGCTGTACGCGAGCAGCCCCCAGTTGCAGGGCGGCGAGTTGGGGCAGGTGCCCCCGATGGAGAACATAGTGTTCTGGGTCTGCCCGTCCAGGGTGATCCCGATCCCCGCCGACTTGGCCGCCGTGGCAAAAGCCTCAACCTGGGCCAAAAAGCTCGGGGTTCCGGTCGCGTACATGAAGAGGAAGCTCAGCTGCTTGCCCTTGGCGATCCCCGCGCCGCACTCGTTGCTGGCTGTGCCCGGACGCTTGCAGACGTCGATCCCGCCGGAACCCTGGGCCCAGCCGTGGGCAGCCAGCAACTGCTTGGCTGAGGCGATGCTGTAGGGGTAGGGGTCGGTGCGAGTCTGGGGGCTGACCAGGTTCGAGCCGGGGTAATTGGGCGCCGGACCGTAGACGGGAAGGCCAAAGCCGTGCAGGGTCCGCTGCAGGTACAGCTGCTCGTTGATCAGATGCTGCAGGGCCTGCCTGATGTAGAGCTGCTTGACCAGCGGTCCCCAGGTCTTGTTCGTGAAGCCGAGCTCCACCGTCTCGTTGTAGAACACTGGCCAGGGGGTGACGGTGTAGCCGTGCTGCTTGAAGTAGCTGGCCAGGGAGATGTCGGTGAAGGGCAGGAAACCGAAGGTGACTGCTCCGGAGCGCAATGCATCCACCTCAGAGGTGTCGGAGGGGAAGCTGTAGATCTGGTAGCCGCTGAGCCTGGGCTTGCCCGCGCCGGTGTAATGAGTGTTGGCTGAGAACTGAGCGGTGTAGGTGGTGGGGTCGAAGGACTTGATGACCCAGGGACCGTCGACCACCTTCCAGAGGGGGTTGGTGGCGTAGGTGCTCAGCTTCTCCGACTGTCCGTAGAGGAAGTTGAAGACAGCCTTGGCGCCCGTCGGGGTCGAGGCGTTGTGACCGTCGGCGCAGCTCAGGCAGGTCTTGTCCCAAGCCTGCTGGGGAAGGGGGTAGATCCAGGTCAGCTGGTTGCCGGTGAACCACTGAGGGTTGTATGACTGGTTCAGGTTCAGGGTGAACTGGTAGGGGCCGTTGTAGGAGATGCTGCTGATATCGTCCGGCATCTCGCCAGGGAGGTATGCCCCGTCCTTGTTCTTACCGGCGGACAGGAGCTCGAAGAACAAGCGCACGTCAGCGGTGGTCACCGGGGTCCCGTCCGACCAGGTGTACCCCCGCTTCAAGGTCACGGTGACGGTCTTGTTGCCGTTGGAGTAGACGGGTGGGTTGGCCAGCGAGAGCCCGTAGTTGACGCCTGACTTGCCCGCGCCGCCCGCGAAGTACAGCGGCCGCCACATCCCGCCCTCCACGTTGGAGTTCCAGTCCTCGTAGTTGGCCTGGTTCTCGATGGGGAAGATCCAGGAGAAGTCCTCTCCTATGGGAAGCGCGTAGCTGGCGACCCCCCCGGTGGTCGGTGTGCCCCCGGTTGCGGGAGTCTGAGCGATGCTATTGCTCGAGCTCGATGAAGATCCGGTGGTGCTGCCGCACGCCGCCACCAGGACGCCGAGTCCTGCGACCAGCGCGATGGCCGCCGTGTGGCGTCGCCTGGGCATCTTCCGCATGGTCCGCAAAGCGGATCCCAGCCCTCGCTCACTCGAGGCCGGTGTGGATCTCTCACTCACTCCCGGAGTTGCTCTCATCGACCGCTCCTCATACTTACCGCCACTCTCCCCTGGAACGACCCATCGGACCGGATGGAGCCATCAGGAGCTCGGGATTCAGTTCGCCGATCGCGCCGGTTCCGGCCGTACGTCTCCTGGGCCAATCGGCTCGCCAATCCGAGGTCGCCGGGAACCTCCCGACTGTAGGCCCGAGCCCGTGGCGGGTCCATGTATCGCTAGCCCAAATCCGAAATCGCCAAATTGTGGAGGGACCACAATTCTGTGGCCGGTAACAGGCGGGACGCTCAGTGGGAGGCCAGCCTCTCGGCGATCGTCCTCCCCGACGGCGGCCTGCCGCCTGCCTCGGCTCGGGCATCGAGATGGGCGAGCGCCGACTGGGTGTAGCGCAGGGCCAGCCACCTCAGCGGCTCGGACTCCCAGAGTTTGGAGCGGTGTCCCACGATGGGCAGCTCGATCAGCGAAGAGTCGGTGCCGGTGATCAGGTCGGTCAGGATCCGTCCCGCCAGGCTCGCGGTGGCAACCCCGTGGCCGGTGTAACCGTAGGCGGTGGCGATGCCCGTGGACCGGTCCAGACGGACCTGAGGGATCCAGTCGCGCGGCATTCCCAGGACCCCGCCCCAGGAGTGGGTGAAGCGCACCTCCCCCAGCTCCGGGAACCAGCTCCGAAACATCGTGCGCAGGCCAATGTGGGTCCTCGCGTGGGCCTCGCTGCCACCCGCGATTTTGGACCCGAATCGGTAGGGCGCTCCGCGGCCGCCGACCAGGATCCGCTGATCAGGGGTGAGGGCCAGATAATCGACGGTGAGTCGCATCGACGAAACGCAAACCCGAGTCCTCCAGTTGATCTGAGCGAGCTGCTGGTCTGAGAGGGGCTCGGTCACGTCGATCAGGGAGTAGATGGGTAACACGCGCCGGTGCTCGCCCGGAAACTCCGCCAGGTATGCCTCCAGGGCCAGCACCACCACCTCCGCCTGGACCCGTCCGAAGGAGGTCTCAACCGCCGGCCTACGGCCCGTGACGATCGAGGTGACAGGCGTCCCCTCGTGAACGACCCCTCCCCGGCCCTCGACCGCCGCCGCCAGGCCTCTGACCAGCCGGCCGGGGTGGAGGCAAGCCCCTTCGGGGGTGAAGATGGCGGCCTCCATTCCCGCCACCCGGGGGACGCCCTGGACATCGGTCGGTCCCACCAGATGGTGGTTGTCGCCCAGCCCGTACTCCTCATACTCCCGTTGCGCCGCTCGAAGAGCCGGCAGCTGGCCGGACCCCCTGGCCACGAGCAGCATCCCCGCCTTCTCGAAGCTGGCGGGGATGCTCTCCAGCTCGCAGGTCCGTCCGATGTGGTCGACCGTGTCGCACATGGCCTGGTAGAGGGCGATGGCGCGCTCCCGGCCGAACCTCCGCGCCAGCAGCGCGGGTCCGGAATTGAGCTCGGGGACGCACCAGCTTCCGTTGCGGCCGGAAGCGCCGAACCCCACGGTCTCCCTCTCGAGCACCATCACCTTCAGGTACGGGTCTCGCCGCAGCAGCTCATACGCGGTCCAGAGCCCGGTGAACCCCGCGCCCACGATCACCACGTCAACCTCGACAGACCCATTCAGGGGAGGCCGTGGGGTGGAGGGGCCAGCATCCTCCATCCAGAACCCTGGAGCCTGCCTGGGGTCCGACGGGACCGGGATGGATTCAGCCACTTCCGCCCGATGATAGGTGGATCGCCCCTGCCCTACGCATTGTCCAAGGAGCACAGTTTGCAGAGTAGAAACTGGCAGAGCAACACATGGCGGACCTCTCACGCCACGCCTAGAGTGGAGGCCATGCCTATGCGCGGTCTCTCCCACCAAGTGGCCCTGTCTGACCGGTCCCGACCACCAGCCAGTACCGCCTGGGCCGGGCAGGCACCAGACCGCGTCGTCAGTGGCAGGAGCGCTCTGACCAGGCGGAGGCCTCCTTCTGCTCCCACCTGACGCGGCTCCTGGCGGTCGACGAGTGGGAGGCGCCATGGTGGGCCGCTGCTCACTCGCAGCAGATCGGTCCACCCGAGCACCAAGCAAGGATTAGGCTGCGTCGAGAACGGAGCCCAGTGAAGGAGTTTTGTGATGAGCATGACCGGTGATGCCCCGGTCTCGGCCAGGATCGCCGAGCTGACAGCGCGGGAGGAGGAGGAGTTCCGCCGCCGCCGCCCCAGGTCGCACGATCTGGTGGAGCGAGCTCGCCGTCACAGCCCTGGGGGTGTTCCCTCCTCGTTTCAGGACAGCCCTCCCTACCCAATCTTCGTCGACCGGGGCCAGGGCAGTCAGGTATGGGACGCTGATGGCAACCAATACGCCGACTTCCACAACGGCTTCGGGGTCAACGTGGTCGGACACGCCCACCCCGCCGTGGTGGAGGCGATCCGCCGTCGGGCGGGTGACGGAACTCATTTCGCCCAACCGACCGAGGACTTCATCGTGGTCGCCGAGGAGCTGTCGAGACGGTTCCAGCAGCCGCAGTGGCGATTCGGCAACAGCGGCACCGAGACCACCCTGGATGCGATCCGGATGGCCAGGGGGTTCACCGGCCGGGAGAGAGTGGTGAAAATCGAGGCCACCTACCACGGCCACCACGACTCCCTGATGGTCTCGGTGGAGCCCAAGCCTGAGCTGATGGGACCGGCTGACGCGCCCAACTCGGTACCCCAATCGGAGGGCATTCCTAAGGCCGTGGTCGAGCTTGTGACCGTCATCCCGTTCAACGATCTGGAGGCTGCGGAGCGCGCCTTCGCCAAACATCCCGGCGAGATCGCCTGCATCATCGTGGAGCCGGCCATGATGAACATCGGGATGGTCCTGCCCCAAGCCGGCTACCTGCAGGGCTTGAAGGAGATCGCCCACCGTCACCAGGCGCTGTTGATATTCGACGAGGTGAAGACGGGGGTCACGCTCTCGTCGGGGGGGGCCACCGAGACCTTCTCAGTGGTGCCGGACATCGTGTGTCTGGCCAAGGCGATAGGGGGTGGGCTACCCTGCGGGGCCGTCGGCGCCCGCGCCGACGTCATGGCCCTGGTGGCCGAGGGCCGGGTGAGCCAGATGGGCACCTTCAACGGCAACGCCCTCACGATGGCGGCTTCCAGAGCCACCCTGATGGAGGTGCTGACACCGCTGGCCTATGCCCACTTCGAGGCCCTGGACGAGGTGCTCCGAGGCGGACTGGAGCGGGTGATCGGCGAGCACGAGCTCCCCTTCCACGTGATCACGATCGGCGCTCGCGGGTGCGTGACCTATCGTCGCGATCCGGTGCGGAACTACCGCGACTACCTCCAGATCGACAAGGCCTACTCCTACCTCTCCTGGCTCTACCAATCGAATCGCGGCGTTCTGATGGCGCCCGGGGCGGAGGAGAACTGGACACTCTCGG
>JAKAWF010000237.1 GCA_021817025.1 bacterium | reverse complement strand
GCACTCCGCTCAAGTGGATATCCCGCTACGACCTGTACCAGAGCCAGTTCACCGCTGCCATTGAGCCAGCCAGCTGAGGCGACCCCGTTACAAGGTTCGGGGGGTGTCGGTGGGACCCCTGGTCGACGCCCCGGCTGCCGTAATGTGGACCGCGTGGTGGTGGAGAGATCGGAATTGCGGTGCATTCCCTGGCTCGGATCGAGCGCGGCCCAGGCCGCCGCAGTCGCCCAGGCACGCCCATGTTTGTGACCCCCGGGGTCGGCGGGGCCAGCGGTTGTTGAGGGGCAGCGGATCGGGGCCGATGAGGGTCCCTCCCTCAGCGTTCAAGCGGTTATCGCTGATGACCGGCCAAGGGAGCTTTCGCCTGCGGCTCCGCCTGGGGTGGGGGATTGCCAACGGTCGAGGCCCGGGCCCTCAATGCGTGGCTCGGACGAGACCGGAGCCAGCGCTGGGGCCTCTGCGGAGGCCAGCATGCTGAGCCTTCTCGATCGCCTTCTACGAGTGAATCCGCGGCGCCAGGCGGCGGTCCTGCTGGCCCTGGTTCTGGTCTTCACCGTGGGCGGTGGTGTCGCCTTCGCGGTCTCTCAGGGAGTCTCCCCATTCGTTGGTATCTACTGGGCGGTGACAACCGCGACCACGGTCGGCTACGGTGACGTCACCCCGCACAACACCGCGGGCCGAGTGATTGCGATACTGGTGATGCTGACCACGATTCCGCTCCTGGCGGCGGTCTTCGCGGTGGTCGCGGGGTCGGTGGCCGTAACCAGAATCAGGAGTCTGTTGGGGTTGGATCGTCGATTGCCAGAGGGACGGTTTCGGCTGGTGGTCGGCTCCGGGCCGACCTTGACCAGGCTGCTTGAGGAACTCCGACTGGCCCATCTGCCGGTGGTGCTGGTTAGCGATGTCGACCCTGGTTCAGTCCCGCCCGAGGTGCATCTCATTCATGGCGATCCGACCTTGGAGCAGGTGCTTCAGAGAGCCCATCCAGAGCGGGCGGAGCAGGCCCTCCTGATCGGCGCCACCGACCCCGAGGTGCTGGTGGCCGCCGTCCTCCTGCGGCGCCTGGCTCCCCAGCTGCCGCTGTCGGCACTGGCTCAGACTCAGCAGATCGGCCAGGCGCTCCAAGCGTTGGGGGTCCAGAGCACTATCTGCAGTCAGGATCTGCTCGCGCACACGCTGGCCAAGAGCCTGGAGAGCCCCCACTCGGGAGAACTGTTACTCCGCCTGGTCGACAGTGACGCCTATCACCTTCAGGAGGTGCCTGCGGATCCGGGTAAGGTCGGCCAGCTGCTCAGCGCGGTCCGGGCCGCATCGCCGCAAGTGATCCTGGCCGTTGTCCATGCGGGCCAGGTCAGCCTTGGCGTCGACCACGATCCAGCCTTGGACTCGGGGGACAGCCTCCTGATCCTGGAGCCGATGGGGGACTCCGCCTGACCCTGCCGGCCAAGCCTGGTGGAGCGAAGGGGATTCGAACCCCTGACCTCTGCCGTGCGAGAGCAGCGCTCTGCCAACTGAGCTATCGCCCCTGGGCGACTCAGTATAGACCGCCCTGGGGAAGTGGAATCAGGGCCGAAAGCAGTGGATCAGACGCCGCGGCGCTTCCAACGCGTTCTCTTCAGCATCTTCTTGTGCTTGTGCTTGCGCATCTTCTTGCGCCGCTTCTTGATCACCGATCCCACGAAGAAGAAAACCTCAGAAATGCCCTCAGGCAGGCGGGGGGGTGAGGGTGCGGAATCCCTTACCCTGATACCCCGGTAGTCTAAGGGCACGCAATTGGGTGAGTCAAATGGAGGCTCCCCGCAAGGAGAGCCGTGGACAAACTGTGGGCCCCCTGGCGGATGGTTTACATCGATCTGGTCAAGGATCAGACCGCGGCGGAGAGTTGTGTCTTCTGCCTCGCCGCCGCTGCCGACGGGGAAGGTGGCGACCTGGTCGTGCACCGTGCCGGCCGGGCCGTCAGCCTGTTGAACCGCTACCCCTACAATCCAGGGCACCTTCTGGTGGCGCCCTCGAGTCACGGTGGGGACCTGGGTGAGCTGGATCCGGCGGAGCTCCAGGAGGTGGTAGCCGAGTTGCAGCTGGCGACCCGGGTGCTGAAGCTGGAACTGGGTTGCGACGGTTTCAACGGGGGCTGGAATCAGGGCGGGATAGCCGGCGCCGGGATCGACACCCACCTTCACTTTCATCTTGTCCCGAGATGGTCAGGGGACACCAACTTCATGCCCGTGCTGGCGGATGTGAAGGTGATCCCTGAACATCTGGAGGCCACCCGGGAGAAGCTGCTGGCGGCCTTCCAGAGGCAGCGGACCCGGTAGTTCTCCCGATGCTTGTGGCCGGGGTGGGCGAAGGCCCAGGAAGTTGATAGTGGCCGTGGCGATGTGCTTCGTCTTCGCCCAGTTCAAGTCCCCGGCGGCCAGGTCGGGCGGCAAGTACCCGGCCGGAGTCTTGGTGCGGGGGGCTGGATCAGCGGTGCCCGGCTATGCCGGCACCTCACCTCGATACGGGCGGAGCGGCCATGACCCGTCGACGATCGTTTCAGATCCCTGGCGGCGCAGGTAGGACTGGAGGCTGGCCGCTTGCTCGGCGCTGGCCTTGACCTGGAGATCGTGCAGTCGCTCCAGCGAAAGCGCGGCGACCTCCGGATAGCGCGTGGCGATGGCGCGGGCCACTCCGGTGGCGGCCAGCGCATCGACTGCGGCGTCGTGGGCCCGGTCCAGCGCCACCCCGTAGTGAGCACAGGCGGCTGTTAGAGTCCGCTTGCCCGGGCGGTAGCGGTCCATCCGCTTGTCGAGTACGAGTGGGTCAATCACCGGCCGGACCGGGCCACCAAGCATCTCCTCTAGGCCCGGCAACCCGTTGCGGCGGCACTCGCGGTCCAGGAGGGTGAAGTCGAACGCCGCGTTGTAGACCACGACCGGGATGCCCATCGCGAGGTAGCCACAGATGCCATGGGCGACTGCGCCGATGGTCTCCGGGGAGGGGAGTCCGTGCTGGCGCGCGAAGGCGGTCGTGATGCCATGGATCGCGGTCGCGCCTTCAGAGATCTCCACCCCCGGGTCGGCCAGCCACGAGCGTTCTTCCGATGGCATTCCGTGCTCGACCAGACCCAAATAGGCGGTGACGACCCGCGCCTCTTGCGGGTCCACGCCGGTGGTTTCGGTGTCGAACGCGCAGAGCGGTCCGTCCTGCCAGTTGCTCATCGGTCAGATGAGACTGTAACGCCTCGCACGAGGGGTCCGGCGGGGACAGGGAAGGCGCCAACCCTGATGAAGGGCGGCGCACCTGAACCAAGTGGGGCGGCGGCCCGCGGTGGTCTCCCGTTGCGTCGCAGGACTGCTGCATTGTCGAAGTGCCCGACATTCCGGCTCGGGAACTCCGCAAGAACGTGAGTAGTGTTCTTCGGCGAGTGGAGTCCGGAGACCCCCCCTGCTCAGGGGTCCATCTCGGGGGGTGCTGATCCAGCCGCGGCCGGGATGGACCGCCAGCCAGCAGTGAATCCTGGTCCGACGGCCAGCTGGTGAGTACGCAACTGCCATTGATCGGATCCGATGCGGGGGACGGGGCGGAACCAGGGCCCGGAGGCGCCTGATGGGCCGACAAGCGTGAGGCTCAGCCGCCCGGGCCAGCCTTGCCACCGTGATGACGAAGAACTGGCCGCCGTGAAACTCAAGGACGACCGTCAGGGGCGCAATGCCGCACTCGCGCCGCCTACCGCCAAGCGCCCGGCACCCGCAACCAGCTCATCGCCACCGGGGACCAATCCCCTGCAGTGTATGATCTGGTATCAGGCCACCGCTGGAAGTCCAGGGACAGGTACATCCTCCCCCGGCGCCATCGCACGTGAGGGACGATGCCTCGCAATCCCACGACCCCCAAGCCCATGCCGTTCGACAAGTACCGGCCCTTCCGGCCCCTGCCGCTGGGCTTGGCCGATCGGGAGTGGCCCAACCGGCAGATCGACCGCGCGCCGCAGTGGTGTTCGGTGGATCTGCGCGATGGGAACCAGGCCCTCATCGACCCCATGGACCCCGCCCGCAAGCGGCGCATGTTCGAGGCGCTGGTGGCCATGGGGTTCAAGGAGATAGAGGTCGGCTTCCCGGCGGCCAGCCAGCCGGACCACGAGTTCATCCGCCAGCTCATCGAGCGCGACCTGATCCCGGGCGACGTCACCATCCAGGTGCTGGTCCAGTGCCGTCCGGAGCTGATCGAGCGGACCTACGACTGCCTGCGCGGGGTCCCCAGGGCCATCGTCCACTTCTACAACTCCACCTCCGAGCTCCAGCGCCGGGTGGTGTTCAACCTCGACCGCCAGGGTGTGACGCAGATCGCGGTGGACGCGGCCAGGCTGTGCCGGCAGCTGGAGCGGCAGCAGCTGTCCGGCAGCGACATTCGCTACGAGTACTCCCCGGAGAGCTTCACTGGCACTGAGCTCGACTACGCGGTGGAGATCTGCGAGGCGGTGATGGACGTGATCGAGCCGACCGCGGCACGGCGGATCATCCTCAACTTGCCGTCCACCGTGGAGATGTACGCGCCCAACATCTACGGCGACGTCGTCGAGTGGTTCCTTCGCCAGATTCCCCACCGCGAGCGGGTGGTGCTCTCCATCCATCCCCACAATGACCGCGGCACGGCGGTGGCCGCTGCCGAGGTGGGCGTGATGGCCGGGGCGGACCGGGTGGAGGGGACCCTATTTGGCAACGGCGAGCGCACCGGCAACGTCGACCTGGTCACCGTGGCCCTCAACCTGTTCAGCCAGGGAGTGGACCCCGGGCTGGGCCTGAGCGACATTGACGCCCTGCGGCGAGTGGCAGAGTACTGCAACCGCCTGCCGGTCCATCCCCGGCATCCCTACGCCGGTGACCTGGTCTACACGGCGTTCTCGGGCTCTCACCAGGACGCCATCAAGAAGGGTCTGGAGGCGCTACCCTCGGACTACGAGACGTGGGAGGTCCCCTACCTCCCCATCGATCCCAAGCACGTCGGCCGCACCTATGAGGCCGTCATCAGGGTCAACAGCCAGTCCGGCAAGGGCGGCGTCGCCTATCTGATGCAGACGGAACACGGCCTGGTCCTCCCCAGGCGTCTGCAGATCGAGTTCTCCAAGGCGATCCAGGCCATCAGCGAGGACACCGGGACCGAGATCTCCCCGGCCCAGCTGTGGACGGCATTTCAGGCGGAGTACCTGCCCGAGCACGGCGGCATCGAGCTGGAGAGCCACCAGACCACCAACACCGATGCGGGAGCGTCCACGACCGTTCAACTGCTGGTGGACGGCACGCGCCGGACCGTCACCGGCCGGGGTAGCGGTCCCATCGCCGCCTTCGTCCATGCGCTCGGCGCTGACCTCGGGGTGGTGATCGAGGTGCGGGACTACGCCGAGCACGCCGTGGTCGCGGGCACCGATGCCACCGCGGTTGCCTACGTCGAGGCCGCCGACCCCCAGGGCAACTGTCGGTGGGGGGTGGGGATGGACGAGAGCATTCTCACCGCCTCCTTGAAGTCCGTGCTCAGTGCCGTCAACCGGCTGGCTGCAGCCGCTCCGGCCCCTGGCATGCCTGGCAACTAGCTCGGTCACCCGGAGCCGCTCCCGTGGCCGCATCCCCCTGCTGGCGGTGTTGGTAAAGGGTTCCTTGTCCCATAGTATAAACACGTAGTAATGTGGAATGTGATACCATTTTGCCATGAAGCTATCGGAGTATGCCAAGCGCAACGGCATCCAGTACAGGGCCGCATGGAACCGCTTCAAGGCGGGGAGGATCGAGGGGGCGTATCTGGACGACACCGGACATGTCGTGGTCCCCGACCCGGCACACGCTCTTATTGGCAAGGCGGCTGTCTATGCGCG
>JAKAWF010000236.1 GCA_021817025.1 bacterium | reverse complement strand
CAGGTGGGCCTCCGCCAGCCGGTGGAGGGCGGCCACGCTCTTGGCCATCTGCATCAGGGAGAACACGCCCTCCTGCATCCGAGCTCCCCCCGAGGAGGTGACGCAGACGAAGGGCAGGCCGGCGTCAGCGCTGTGCTCGATGGCGCGCGCCAAGCGCTCTCCCACCGCGGTCGAGAGGCTGCCGCCCATGAACCCGAAGTCGAAGGCGGCAACGCCAACCTGGTGGCCCTCAATGGCGGACTGGCCGGTGAGGATCGCGTCCGGAAGTTGCTGGCGAACTCGGGCCTCGTCGAGGCGGTCGACATAGGCCCTGGTGTCGAAGAACTCGAGCCGGTCGGTGCCGGCCAGGTCCGCATCCCACTCCTGGAAGGTCTCCCGGTCGGCCAGTTGGCGCACCCGTTCGTGGGCGCCGATCCGAGCATGATGGGCACAACCCGGGCAAACGTAGAGGTTGCCCGCCACTTGGGCGGCGGGATACGTGGCCTTGCAGGCAGCACAGGTGAACGCTTCGGCGTTCGCCGCCCCCTGCGAACGGGCGTAGGTGGCACTGATCGACATCCACGTCCTCCCTTGACGAGCTTTCCGCGCCGCCGCATCGCCGCCGCCCCGGGCGCCTGGGCGTCAGACCGACGCAAGCAGAGTCCTGGGTCGCCCGAAAGGTTACGGCCTGGCCTCCAATCCCTGCCGAGCCGTAACCTTGGAGGTGCTTTGAGCCTTGGGGAGCCGATGGGACCTGTGTGGACCGCTCAGCCCGCTGATCGCGGGACGGGTCCGGCCGCCTTCGGCTGCCGGGTCATGGCTGTGGGCAGCGCCCTGCCCCAGATGCTGATTTCAAACACCGACATCGAGCGCTTCCTGGACACCTCGGACGAGTGGATCTCCAGCCGGACCGGCATCCGTGAACGCCGGGTCGCGGCCCCCGAGGAGACCCTCCTGCAACTGGCGGCGCGGGCCTCGAGGGCTGCCCTTGCCGCCGCCGGCATCTCCCCCGCCGAGGTCGATACCGTGATCTGCTCGAGCAGTTCCCCAGACGAGACCTTTCCGTCCCTGGCCTGCAGGCTCCAGGCGGACTTGGGCTGCCCGCACGGGCCCGCCTTCGACGTCCAGGCCGCCTGCTCAGGCGCCATTTACGGTTTGGCCCTGGCCCAGTCGCTGATCCACACCGGGCTCAGTCGCCGAGTCCTGGTGGTCGCCGCCGAGGTCTTCAGCCGTTTGCTCGACTGGTCGGATCGGTCGACCGCGGTTCTGTTCGGGGATGGGGCGGGAGCCTTCCTGGTGGGAGGACCGGAGGCTCGCGGCAGCGAGATGGTCGCGATCGACATCGGCGCCGATGGAGGGGGCGCTGGGGCGCTGTCGACGCTGCCGTTCCAGGTCGCCGCCCAACCCCCGCAGATGCCCGCCTTCACGGTGTCCCCGCGGGCGCTGGGAAGGGTGGTGACCATGAACGGGCGCGAGGTCTTCCGCTTCAGCACCAAGATCCTGGAGGAGGTGGTGATCCGCTTGGCGGAGGCGGCGGGGACGAGTCCGGACCAGATCGCGATGATGGTGCCTCATCAGGCCAATTCCCGGATCCTGGCCACCGCCGCCGGCCGCCTCGACTTCCCGATCGAGCGATTCGCCAGCAATCTGGAGTGGGTCGGCAACACCTCTTCGGCGTCGATCCCTCTGGCGCTGGCCGCAGCCGCCGACGAGGGCCGCTGTCATGACGGTGACCTGGTCTGTCTGGTAGCCTTCGGCGCCGGGCTGACCTGGGGCGGGATACTGCTGCGCTGGGGGTCCACTGCGATTGGGATAGACGATCCCGCCGGGGCCACGCGGAGATCGGAGATTCACCGGGACCAAGCCCTCGGTGCTGTGGCCACCGGGCAGGAGGAGCCGGCTTGAGCGGTCGAGACGAGGGGCGGTCGGGCCGGGTGGTGGTCACTGGCATGGGGGCCGTGACGCCGGTGGGGGTGGGGGTCGGTGCCAGCTGGGAGGCTATCTGTGGCGGGCGCAACGGCATCGCCAGAATCAGCTGCTTCGATCCATCGCCCTTTGGTTCCCAGATGGCTGGCGAGGTTCTGGACTTCGACCCCACCGATTTCATCGACCGCAAGCAGGTGAACCGAACCGCCCGCTTCACCCAGTTTGCGCTGGCCGCGACCAGCGAGGCCATGGATCAGTCCGGGCTTGTCGTCGACGATTCCAACCGCGACGAGGTGGGGGTGATAGTGGGATCCGGGATCGGAGGCCTCAAGGTGATGGAGGAGGCCACTCTCACTCTTGCCGAGAAGGGCCCTCGCAGGCTCAGCCCCTTCACGGTCCCGATGATCATGGTGGACATCGCCGCGGGGGAGATCGCCATGCGCTTCGGAGCCAGTGGGCCCAATTTTGGGCTGGTCTCAGCCTGCGCCAGCGGCGCCCATGCCATCGGAGAGGCCGCCGAGATCATCCGCCGGGGGGACGCCGTCGCCTGCATCGCAGGGGGCAGCGAGGCGACGATCACGCCCCTGGCGGTGGGGGCGTTCAGCTCCATGCGGGCGCTGTCCCAGCGCAACGATGACCCCGAGCACGCCAGCCGGCCCTTCGATGCCGGCAGGGACGGTTTCGTGGTGGCCGAGGCCTGCGGGATTCTGGTGCTGGAGGAATACGAGCACGCGCGTCGGCGCGGGGCCCCGATCCTGGCCGAGGTCGCCGGCTATGGCGCCAGTGCCGACGCCTACCACCTGACGGCCCCGGAGCCGACCGGCCGAGGTGCCCGCCGGGCGATGCAACGGGCCCTGGAGAAGGCTGGCGCCAGCGCCGAGGATGTCGACCACATCAACGCCCATGGCACCTCGACCGCCCTCAACGACGCGGCCGAGACCGCCGCCATCAAGGGCGTCCTGGGAGCACGGGCCTTTCAGATTCCCGTCTCCTCCACCAAGTCGATGACCGGACACAGCCTGGGCGCGGCGGGGGCAATCGAATCGGTGTTCTCAGTGATGGCGATCGTCGATGGCCGGGTGCCTCCCACCATCAACTACGAGACCCCAGACCCAGAGTGTGACCTGGACTACGTGACGGAGGGGGCCCGTCTGGTCCAGCCCAAGCTGGTGCTCAACAACTCTTTCGGTTTCGGCGGCCACAACGCCTGTCTCGCCTTTCGCCACCTCCCCGACTGACGCCGCGCCGGCTGGGGCGGACCGGCTCCCAGGCCGCCTTGACCGCGGCCTAGCTTTCACATAACCAGGGCTTGGTAGCGCCTCCATACGCTGCGGTCATGCTTATGGAGGGCACAGTGATGGAGGTTGGGGGCCAGGCGGCCGGCACCGGCGAGGGAGCGGTCACGCTCAAGGACGCGCGGGTCGGCTTCGGAGCCAGCCAGGTTCTGAACGGGGTCTCGGCCCGGATCGCAAGGGACAAGGTCACCGCCCTCATCGGACCCACCGGCTGCGGCAAGACCACGCTGCTGCGCACCATCAACCGGCTGCACGATCATCGGCCCGGATTCCGGCTCGACGGGAGCATTCCGCTGGAGGGCAGGAGTATCTATGGCCGGGGCATCGACGTCCGGGACCTTCGCCGGCGGATGGGGATGCTCTTCCAGCGGCCCAATCCGTTTCCCCAGAGCATCCAGGAAAACGTCTCCCTGGGGGCGCGCATCCGCGGTCTCTGGCAGCGCAGTGAGGTGAGGGCCAAGACCGAGGGTCTGCTTCGGGATGTCGGCCTCTGGGACGCGGTTCACGACCGTCTCGGGACTTCTCCCTTCATGCTCTCCGGGGGCCAGCAGCAGCTCCTGTGCATGGCCCTGGCGGTGGAACCCGAGGTGTTGCTGCTCGACGAGCCCACATCGTCGCTCGACCCCTACGGCACGGGTCGCATCGAGGAGTTGATAGCTGGGTTCCGCGGCCGCAAGACGGTGGTATTCGTCACCCACAATCTGCAACAGGCGGCCCGTTGCGCCGACGACGTTCTCTTCATGATGGCAGGGGAGGCCATCGAGCAAGCTCCGGTCCGCGATTTCTTCGACAGCCCTGCTGACGCGCGCAGCCGCGCCTACCTTGAGGGACGAACGGCTTAACTGCCAGGGGGACGCCCCGCCGCGGTTCGATGAAGGAACACCAAATTTCTATGGGAGGATTCAATGCGCCCTGGATTTCTGGGCGTCCCCGCCCCGGCGTCGTGCCGGTCGTCATCGGCGCCTGCGCGCTGGCGCTCAGCGCCTGTGGTGCCACTGCCGCCGCCCATCCTGCTCAGAGCAGCCGCGCCGGCAGTCCGGTCGCGGCCGCCACCGGCAATCCCAGCACCCCTCGCTGGCCATGGGCGCCAGCCTGCTGGAGCAGTCCGCCCCGGCCCTCAACCTGCACCTGATGACCGCGACCACAGCCACCAACGGGCTCCAGAACACGATCTTGGGAAGCGTGCTGCTGATGGCGGGAATCCTGGTCGTGGCCGGTCCGGTCGGGATCGCGGGGGGCATCTGGCTGGCGGAGTTCGCGGGCCCTGTGAGGGATGGCGTCCTGCGGCTTGGCTACGAGACTCTGGCCGGGATTCCGTCGATAGTGGTCGGCTTGGTCGGGTACATTGTCTTGGACCAAGAACTCCGCTGGGGATTCTCACTGCTGGCAGCGATCCTGGCGGTCTCGGCGATCGTGCTGCCATACGTGGTGAAGACCACAGAGGTGGCGCTGTTGCAGGTGCCGAGCACGTTGCGAGACGCGGCGATCGCCCTGGGTCTGTCCCGGGTCACCACCCTGCACCGGGCGTTGCTGCCGCCCGCCATCCCCGCGATCGCATCCGGTCTGGTGGTGGCGCTGGCGATCGCGGTGGGCGAGACGGCGCCCCTTCTCTACACGGTGGGGTTCACCGACCAGAACCTGACCCTCTCCCTGTTCCAGCATCCCCTCGGCTGCCTGACCTAGGTCGTCTACCTGAACGCCACCCTGCCCACCCGATTGGAGCACGAGGTGGCGGGGGCGGCCGGCCTGATCATCCTGGCGATGATCCTGATCCTGATCCTGATCGGTGTGGGCCGGATGGTGGGCCGCCGGGCTGCTCGCTACGCCGCGCAGCTGCCCAGCTGAGAGGTTCCGACGTCGGGGTGGCAAGGCTCCCGGGCTCGAGCCGGGGTCCCGACGGTTTGGGGCGTGCCCGGTTGTCGTCCGGTAGCTCGCCGCGCACGGCGAGGGGCTCGAGGCGCAGGCGTGGGCCCGTGCCGCAGGCGATGGGAGAGGCACCAGCCCTGCGCCGGGCGTGCCAGCCAACGGCATCTGCCCCGCGTCGGCGCCGCTTGGCCGCCCGGGCGTGCCCGTGACCGGGCCTCTCCCTTGGCCCCGCCGCTAACGGCAGTTGGTACGATCAGGGGGTGGACGCCTGGGTCCCTGGGAGGTGCGCCGAAGTTGGCGGCAGGGCCATGAGCGAACGGGGTGAGAACCGCGCGCTGCCTGTGCCCGGCGCGCTGGCCGTGGACTCGCGGCGGCTGGTCGGGCCGGCTCGAACCAATCCCGCGCGGGCCAAACGCCAGCAACTCAACCGCAGTTCTTCCCGGGCCGGTGACCGCCTGGCGCCGGCCCTCCCCGGATTGACACTGGGGCTGCCGGGGAGGCTGGGCTTGTGACAGGTACGGTGCTGGTGGCGCTGGCGGTCTTCGGCGCGTGTGCTGTCGAGATGGTGGAGGCGCTCACGATCGTGATGGCGGCGGGCTTCACCCGGGGCTGGCGTTCGGCCTTGGAGGGGGCCGCCGTGGCAGCGGTCTGCCTGGCGATCCTGGTTGCTCTGCTGGGGCCGGCCCTGATCCACTACGTCCCCCTCGACGTGCTGCGCTTGGTGGTGGGGAGTCTGCTGTTGGTTCTGGGCCTCCAGTGGCTGCGCAAGGCGCTCCTGAGAGCCAGTGGCTAC
>JAKAWF010000235.1 GCA_021817025.1 bacterium | reverse complement strand
CCCAAGGCGGGCTCGTCGACCATCAACAATCTGGGATTGGCCATCATGCCCCGGGCAATCGCGAGAATCTGCTGCTCACCACCCGATAGCATCCCGGCCAGCTTTCTGGAGTGCTGGCGCACCATCGGAAACACCCCCATCACCTCCTCCACACGAGCGCGTCCTTCCGCGCCCCTTCTGCCGTACAAGTAGCCCCCCAGATCGAGATTCTCAGCGACCGAGAGCGAGGGACAGATGCGCCGTCCCTAGGGGACCTGCACCAGACCAAGCTTGACCCCCCGGGGAGCCGTCACCCCCTCCAGGCCGCGCCCCTGAAAACGCACATCCCCAGATCGAGTGCCGACGAGACCTGACTGACTGCCGAGCCCGGACGCACCTACCGGTTGGGTTCTCCACCGCCCGGGTCCTCCTGCACGTGTCTCGCATCCTCCAGACGGGCGGCACCCTCGTAACACCAGACCATGAGGGCCCGTTCCGTCGCCGATGTGTTCTCGAACCCATGCCACTCGTCAGCGGCGGCGAAGGTCACAGCACCGGCTTGCATCTCCACATCATCGTCACCGACTCCGGCGATTCCGCTGCCCTCCAGCAGGTACTCCACCTCCTCCGAATAGAGGTGACGATGAATCTTCTGATGCCGGGCTCCAGGTGGAAAGGTGGTGATCCCGAAGACGGTGCTTCGACTACCCACCGTGGCGGCTGTCACCACCAACTGGACGTCTATATCCACCCAGCCGGCCACGGCTTCCAGGCTGCTGTCAGGAGAGACCCCGGCCACTCTCACCGTGTGAGGATGCGCGGATTTCACGTCACGACTCTCCATCTCATCTCCTAAAACCTCTACGGGCACGTCACCGGCGGCCCGGGGCCGACGCCACTGCTGTCCTGCCGCGATTGCCCAGAGGCGCGCTCGGACCCGGCCGACACGCCCTCTCCGGGCGCCGCTCATCACCGAAGTGTCTGCGCCTAACCGTTCGCGGTCCCGGTCGGCGCCTCAAGCACATCGACCAGGCGATTCAGGAACCGGGCCGCCTGAACGCCATCCAGGACGCGATGGTCGACGCCCAATGTGAGGGATAGGACCGGGGCGATCCTGAGCTCACCGGAATGTGCCACCACCCGCTCCTGGAGCCCTCCGACCGCCACGATCGCACTCTGCCCAGCGGGCAGGACAGGGTCAAAGCTGTCCACGCCGTACATCCCCAGGTTGGTCAGCGTGACCACGGCTTGGGATAGGTCATCCGCGGTTAGATGGTTCTCCCGAGCTCGACCCACAGCTGCTCTTCTAAGCCGCACCAGCTCAGCCATGGTGAGGTTCGTGAGCTCGGGCAGAGCGACCACGAGCAGACCATGGTCCGTCGCCACCGCCAGCCCGACTCGCCTCAGAGCACGAGCCTGCACGTGATCTTCGGCCCAGGTGGCGCTGGGAGTCCCGTCCTCTCCCAGCGCCACCTGGATGGCCCACAGGAATAGGTCGGTCAAAGTGGCCCGCACCCCGCCCGCCCGCAGCGAATCCTGCCAACCGACGAGCCGATCGGCGACTAGGTCGCGTCTCAAGAAAATGTGCGGAGTGGTGGCCCACACCCGGCTCAGATTCTCTGCCATCCGGACGCGCCTGCAGGCCGGTGCGGGCCACCCCGGCGCCGATCCCTCACCCGGCACATCGGCCGCCAAGACGGCCCCGCCCGGGCCGCTACCGACCAGATCCCTAAGCGATACTCCCATCTCCCGAGCCAGCTGGCGAGCGCGTGGGGAGGCCGCTACTGCCTCCCCACCAGCACCCCCCTCGCTGCGAGCGTCAGGATGGACTCCGGCCGAGGGTTCTCGTGGAGCCGGCACGGAGACTCGCGCGGGGCGGTCGGTCGCACGGTGCACAGGCAACTCCGGAACCATCTCTGAGGGTCGGCCGATCCAGCCCAGTACGGTTCCCACGGGCACCACGGCCCCCGCCTCAGCCGTGACTCCCAGCAGAACTCCGGTCGCAGCCGCATCGATGGTCACCGTGGCCTTGTCGGTCTCGACCTCCATCAGCGGATCGCCCACATGGAGGGCCGCCCCCAGGGGTGCCAACCAGCGCACCAGTCGGCCGGTATCCTGGGCCATGCCCAGGGCCGGCATGATCACCTCGTGAGACACCGCTCCCACCTACTCGGCCGGGGATGTCGCCGCCGCGCGAAGGTCGAGATGCACGTTGCGGTGCGACTCCACCTCCCGGCGCAAGGGCAAAGCTCCGTCGACTGCGTAGTAGCGCTGGCCCGCCACCAACAGTTGCTCCGCCGGGAACCGGGTGATCACCTCGCAACCGTCGGCAGTCACCACCAGTTGCTCCTCAATGCGGGCGGCGCTCCACCCGTCCGTTGACGGCCAGTAGGTCTCCAGGGCGAAGCTCATGCCCTCCTGCAGGACCTCCGGGTGGTCATCCGACACGAGGTGGCTGAAAATTGGCTTCTCCCAAATGGACAGCCCGACTCCGTGGCCGAACTGAAGTCCGAACGCGGCCTCTTCGTTGGCGAACCCGAACTCCGGGGCTCGCGGCCACACGCTGACTACATCAGCGGTGGTGGCACCGGGTCGAACCTGGGCGATCGCCGCATCGAGAATTTCCCGGCAGCGAGAGTACGCATCCACCAGCGCCGGCGAGGCGGATCCGACCGCGAAGGTGCGGTAGTAACAGGTCCGGTAGCCGTTGACACTGTGGAGAATGTCGAAGTAGGCAGGATCTCCGGGGCGCAAAATCCGGTCCGAGTACACATGGGGATGTGGGTTCGCACGTTCCCCGCTGATGGCATTGACCCCCTCGACATGTTCCGAGCCGAGATCATAAAGCACCTTGGCCACCAGCCCGACGCATTCGTTCTCCCGCAGCCCGGGGCGAAGTGACCCGTACAGCCGGTCGTAGGCGGCATCCACCATCGAACACGCCGTGCTGAGCAGAGTGATCTCGTCGGCAGTCTTGATCAGGCGGGCCTGCTGCAGCACCTGCTGGCCATCGACCACCCGCAACCCCTCGGCCTGAAGCGCCGCCAACACCGGCATCTCGGCCACGTCGATGCCCACCGGCTCCCCGGCGAGCCCGCGCGCGGACAGTTCCTCCTTGATTTTCTTGGCGACCTCCTCGGCGATGCCGGCGTCCGGGTGGAAGCCACCGCGCATGGTCGAGATTCCGGCGCGCGAGCCGTCCGCGCCCAGCCACGGACAGAACAGCTGGTGGTGACGGACGGCCGAGCCGAAGTCCCACACGATCGGGGCCCCGTCCTGAGGCAGGAGCGCGAAGCGGATCAGCTTGTCGATCGCCCAGGTGCCGATATGAGTGGCGGTCAGGTACCTCACGTTGGTCATATCGAAGCAGAGCAGCGAACCCAGATCTGACGACTCCAACGCGAGCCGCGCCCTGGCCAGGCGCTCCCGGCGCAGCCGCTCGAAATCAACGCGAGCCTCCCAGTCGGTCGCATTCAAGCCAAAGGTTCTCGTCAACTGACTCACTGTCGACTCCTCATCACTACCGGCCCACCGGTCATCGACAAAGCTCGCGCACCGCCGCGACCAGCTGGTCAACCGTGGGCACTGTCAGATCCTCAAGCACCGGCGAGAATGGAATCGGCACGTCCATGGCGCACAGCCGCCGTACCGGGGCGTCGAGATGGTAGAAGGCATCCTCAGCGATCGACGCCGCAATTTCCGCCCCCACCCCGTAGCTCCGGGGGCCCTCGTCGACGACCATCGCTCGGCCGGTCCGGAGCGCCGACTTCGCCAGGGTCTCGCGGTCCAAGGGAACGGTCGTGCGGGGATCGACCACCTCGCACTCCAGACCACCATCCGCCAGCAGCCGCGCCGCCTCCAGGGCAACCAAGACCATGCTGCTGGTGGCCACGATCGTACAGTCGCGGCCCGGCCGCCTGATGATGGCCCGGCCGAGGGGGACAATGTGATCACCCAACGGCACCGGACCCCGCTGCTGGTAGTTCATCTTGTCTTCAAAGACCACCACCGGCGAGTCGTCACGAATGGCGGCCTTCAACAGCCCCTTGGCATCCGCCGGGGTGCTGGGCAGAGCCACCTTGAGCCCGGGCACATGGCTGACCCAGGCGTGCAGGCTCTGGCTGTGCTGGGCAGCGGAGCGGCGCGTGGCCCCTAAGGTGGTCCTCACCGTCAGTGGAACTCGCATCCTTCCCCCTGACATGTAGTGCACCTTCGCGGCCTGGTTGGCTAACTGGTCCATCACCAGTCCGAGGAAGTCCCCGAACATGATGTCAACCACGGGGCGGCGGCCGGTCATGGCGGCCCCCACCGCCAGCCCGACGAATCCAGCCTCCGAGATGGGAGTGTCGACGATCCGGCCAGTGCCGAACTCGTCGACCAGGCCCTGGAGAACCTTGAAGGGATGCCCAGCTTCCGCGATATCCTCCCCCAGCAGGAAGACTGACTCGTCCCGCCTCATCTCCTCAGCCAGGGCCTCGCGCACGGCCTCGGCAAGAGTCAGCTCGCGCTCTGCCTCCACGAACTGGTCCGGATCAGGCGTAGACATCGGTGGTCACCTCTTCCGGCGCCGGGTAGGGCGCCGCCAAGGCAAACTCAACCCCCGCCGCAATCTCCGTCTCGACCTCGGCGTGAAGACGCGCGAATGTCTCGCCCGGGACGAGCCGCTCGTGCTCCAAGCGCTGCCTCAGCAACTGCAGGGGGTCGCGCTCCTCGCACCAGTACCGCTCCTCGTCCCGGCCGCGATAGTAGCCCCGATCCACATCGCCCACGTGGTGGCCGAAGTAGCGATAGGTGTGGCAGAGCAGAAATGCCGGGCCTGCTCCGGATCGGGCCCGGGCTATCGCCGCCCCCGCAGCTGTCCGCACCGCCACCACGTCCTGGCCGTCGACTTCGAGAGCAGGCACGCCAAACGCCCGCGGCCGCTCGAGCGCACTGCCGGCCAGCACCTCCGAGGTTGGGGTGTACTCCCCATAAAGATTGTGCTCGCACACATAGATGACCGGCAGGGCCCACAGCGCGGCCATGTTCATCGCCTCGTAGAGAATGCCCTGCCCGAGGGCGCCGTCGCCGAAGAAGCACACCGCCACCTGGTTGGTGCCCCGCTGCCGATTCGAGAGGGCCGCCCCGGTGGCTATGCCGGCCGATCCTCCCACGATCGCGTTGGCGCCGAGATTGCCCTGGTCCGGATCCGCGATGTGCATGGACCCCCCCTTGCCCCCGCAGTAGCCGGCGGCCTTTCCCAACAGTTCCGCAAACATGCGGTCCGGACGAGCGCCCTTGGCGAGACAATGGCCGTGGCCACGGTGGGTGCTGGTGATGAAGTCGGACTCTGTCAGTTCCATGCAGACACCGACCGCGACTGCCTCCTCGCCACTGGACAGGTGGGTCAGCCCGGGGATGAGGCGCTGCTGGTAGAGCTGGTCAGCCGTATCCTCAAATTGCCGGATGCGGAGCATGTCCCGGTAGGCATCCAGCCAGCGGTCCGCCTCCGCGGCCAGGAGGCCGGGCGGACCCTCCTCAGACTTACCCTGCGAAGCCTGCTCGGTCATGGTCGGCCCTCACCAACACCGGGACTGGCGGTCCCGGTTGGACGCGGTGGAGCCGGCCGCCAACCCGTCGGAGCGGACGGCGGCATCCCCGCGACTGCGCCGCCTCTGCTGCACTGGCGGCGGTAGGTCCCACACCCAGCCGCATCTGATCCGGCCGGTCCCCGGGGCTGGAAACCAGCCCCGGGGACCAGCTCTTGGAGGCACCCCGAAGGCGTGATAGGGCTTCCGTCAATCCCCACGAACGTTCTCCCGCAGCAGCGCCAGCGCGGTCATGGCGCCGTCGGCGGCGGAATAGTCCACTTCGACCACCACGTCGGTCACCCCCAGCACCTCCA
>JAKAWF010000234.1 GCA_021817025.1 bacterium | reverse complement strand
GCTGCGCCTGGCGGGGGACGACAACATCGCCAGGGGCCGACGCTGGGCCAGCCGGGATCCGGTTCGGGCAGTCCACCTACTGGGTCTCTAGCCTCACCACCACGTCCGGTCGACTCCCGCCCGGCCAGGGGCGACGGGCCAGTTCGCCCCTGAGCCCCCCTCTCGCCCTGCCAACGGCGTCCCGACCCCCTGCCGGGAGCAGTCTTCATCCCTCCAGGGCCTGCCAACCCGAAGGTGGCCCTCCTGAGCCGCCCAAGTCCTCCTCAACTACCCCGACTTTGCCGATGACCGTGTCTCTTGGTTTTTGGTTCTTGACGAAGAGTTTTTCGCGGAGTACAGTTGCTGCTGTGGACCGCGAAGCGTGGCGCCCGGATTGACCGGCCCCCCAACTGAGGAGGCACTAGTCCCCGGCAAAGAGCGGTTCTCCGCTCTGCCGGTAGCGTCGGTGACCGATGTGGTCTACACCCATCTGCGGCGGTCGATTCTGCGTCAGCTGGCTCCAGGCTCTCCTCTGCGACTGAACGACCTGGCCTCGGAACTGGGGGTCAGCACCACCCCGGTGCGGGTGGCCGTCGAGCGTCTCCGGGCGGAGGGGCTGGTGGTGCACCAGCGGGGCAAGGGGTCCAGCGTCGCCCCCCTGTCCGTCAAGGACCTGCTGGACATCTACGCGGTTCGAGTGGGACTGGAGAGCGTGGCGGCCAGCCGCGGTGCGCCGGAGCTGGACGACGCCGAGATCCAGCGGATGCGAGGGGACGTTCAGCGCCTAGGCACCCTCAATCACGACGACCTCCGCGACCTGCCCACCTATCTGGAGGTCGAGTGGGCCATGCATGAGATCTGCTACGAGGCAGCCGGCCATCGACGGCTGCTCCAGGAGATCCGCTCGTACCGCCGTCAGGCGGAGCGGTACTTCCGGCTCGCCCTGGCCCAGGGCATGAACGCCCGCGACGATTTCCACCAGCAGCAGGCCTTCTTCGAAGCCTGTGCGGCCCGCGATGGGGCGGCCGCGGAGCGCCTGGCCCGGAGCCTGCTGGAATGGACCGTGGAACGCGTCGCACCCATGCTGGGGATGAGTGACGCCACGGATCCTGCCGAACCCCCAGCCCACACCGCGACGGCGGGCTGATGGCGCCAGTAGTTCCGAGGATCGACCGACCGGGCCGGCCAACTCCGAGGCGGGACTCGTCCACCTCGCCCGGACCGTGGTGATCGATTCCGGCACCCCGGCGGACCGGGCCCTCGTGGTTCGCGAACTCAGGACGCGTCTGGGCGACCGGGTCGGGACGTCCGAGGCGACGCTGCAGCAGCACAGCCACGACGAGTCCCACCACTCCCCGGCCCTGCCCTGGGCGGTGGTCAGTTGCGTTGAGGAGTCCGATGTCCAAGCCGCGCTGGAGATCTGCAGCCGCCACCGGGTCCCGGTCGTCCCGTTCGGCGTGGGCAGCGGGCTGGAGGGCGGGGCGATCCCCAGCGCCGGCGGCATCTCTCTCGATCTTTCGGCCATGAATCGGGTCCTGGGGGTGAGCCCCGCCGACCTCGACGCCACCGTGGAGGCCGGAGTGACGCTGAGTCAGCTCAACTCAACTTTGGGTCCCGATGGGCTCTTCTTCCCGGTGGATCCCGGCTCCGAGCCCACCATCGGAGGGATGGTTGCCACCCGGGCCAGCGGCACCAACGCGGTTCGCTACGGGACCATGTCCTCCAACACCCTGGGGCTGACCGTGGTGCTCGCCAGCGGCGAGGTGCTGACAACCGGGGGCCGGGCGCGCAAGTCGGCGGCCGGATACGATCTCACCCGTCTGTTCACCGGCTCCGAGGGCACCCTGGGCGTCATCACCAAGATCACCCTGCGCGTGTATCCGCTGCCTGAGACAGTCGCGGCCGCCATCTGCACCATGGCCGATCTGCACCAGGCGGTCACCGCCGTGATCGAGATCATCCAGCTGGGGATCCCCGTGGCCCGGATCGAGCTCCTGGACGACGTGATGGTGGACGCCGTGAACCGGTACAGCGGCCTCCATCACCCGGTCTGCCCCACCCTCATGCTTGAGTTTCACGGCGGGCCCCAAGGCGTCGCCGAACAGGTCCAGGAGGCGGCTCGGGTGGTCAGGAGCCACGGCTCGGAATTGACTTGGACCGAATCCCCCGCCGAGCGTCGTCGCCTGTGGGATGCCCGGCACCACGCGCTCTACGCCGCCAAGGCGCTTCGTCCCGGAGCCCAAACCTGGTCGACCGACGTGTGCGTCCCGATATCCCTTCTCGCCGCGTGCATCGAGGAGACCAAGGTCGACATTGAGCGCAGCGGGGTGCTGGCGCCCATCGTCGGCCACGTGGGGGACGGGAACTTTCACCTCGCCTTCGTGCTCGAGCCGGGGCGTCCCGACCAAGTGACCGCCGCCGGCGCGCTCCACGAGCGCCTGGTGGAACGCGCCATCGCCATGGGCGGCACCTGCACCGGCGAGCACGGAATCGGCCTCGGCAAGCTCCGTTTCCTGGAGGAGGAGCATCCGGCGGGGGTCGACGTGATGCGCCGGATCAAGCTGGCCCTGGATCCTCTGGGCATCCTCAACCCGGGCAAGGTGCTGAGGGCAGGGGCTCGGTGACGGCGGCGCCGCGGCGGCCTCCGCCCCGACCGCGGGACCAGCTGGCAAGCCTGCCGCGGTATGTCGCGGGCAGCCCGGCGGTGCGTCCGGATGGGAGCTCTGGCTACAAGCTGAGTTCCAACGAGTCGCCGTATCCGGTACCCCCGGAGATTGCCAGCGTGATCGCTGAGGCGGCGCGCAGCGCCAATCGCTACCCGCTCTCGGGGGACGAGCTCCGCCTGCGGCTGGCCCAGCGTCACGGTCTCCCGGAGACCGCGGTCGGAGTCTCCGGGGGGTCCCTTGAGCTTCTCCGCGACCTGCTGCTCGGGTTCACTGGCGCGGGAACCTCAGTGGTGTACGGGTGGCGTTCGTATGAGGCCTATCCGATCCTGGTCCGGACCGCTGGAGCAGAGCCGATCGCGGTGCCCCTTCGGGATCACCGCGTCGACCTTGAGCGGCTGGCGGCGGCGGCGCGGCCCGACACCCGGGCCGTGCTGCTGGCAGACCCCAACAACCCGACCGGGACGGCGGTCGACATGGACGCCCTGGAGCAGTTCGCCCAGGCCCTGCCTCCCGAGTGCCTTCTGATCCTGGATCAGGCGTACTGCGAGTTCGCCGATAGGGAGCGAGCCGCCCGGGGACTCGGGCTGGCGCAGCGACTGCCCAACGTGGTGGTGCTGAGGACGTTCTCCAAGGCCTACGCGCTGGCCGGCATGCGGATTGGCTGGTGCGCCGCCGACCCCGAGATCCTCGAGTCACTGGAGGCGGTGGCGCTGCCCTTCACTCTCACCGCCCTGGCGCAGGCGGCGGCCCTGGCCGCGCTGGACCAGGAGGCGGCGCTCTTCGCGCAGGTGCAAACCACTGTCGCCCAGCGGCGCAGGGTGCGCCAGGAGCTGCTGGCCATGAACTTTGAGGTGCCCCCCTCGGCCGCCAACTTCCTCTGGCTGCCACTGGGGGCGGGGTCGGCTGGTTTCGCCCAGTGGTGCTCGAGGGCCGGGATCAGCGTGCGCTGCTTCGACGGGGACGGCGTCCGGGTGACCATTGGGACTCCCGTTGAGAACGATGTCTTCCTGACGGCCGCAATGGGATACCGCGCGACGCGGGGCGGCTGGTGATGTGGCGACACCGGGCCGGGCCGTCACTGTGTGGGGCCGGGTATTAGATGCCCGGTCCCGTGGAGAGCTGTGGCCATCGTCTGCACCTCCCAGGATCGGTTACTTGTTGGCGTCGGTTGCTCGGTTCTCTGTCTTCCCTCTGGAGTGTCGAAACGGTTGGCCCATGAAGCGCGGCACGGACCGTATGTTCAGGAACGTGGCTGGCCAAGTTCCGGCAGTCGGGGATGGACTTGGTGCAGTTTCTCGGGCGGGACCAAGGACCGGTGAGGAGGGGACGGGAGTGATTGGTGGTTGGGGACGGGAAGGTACTGTGGATGATGCGGTCTGCACGGGTTGAGCGAACGACATGCCGGCTCTTGCAATCCGTGGGTCTATGTCAGGCGACATGTGGCTCTGTTAGGAGGTGGAGCAGAAGTGACCGCTGAACCGTGTCAGACAGTGGTGACCCTGGACACGAAGGGTCTCAGCGCGCGCGAGCTGGTACGAGTCGCTCGTGAGGGAGCTCCGGTCGAGATTGCCCCCGAGGCGATCGCGGCCATGGCCAAAGCAAGGGCGCTGGTCGAAGCTGCGGGGCAGCTTCCAGAGCCCGTCTACGGGGTCTCGACGGGCTTCGGCCTCCTGGCCAACACCCGGATTCCTCCTGAGCGGCGTCCGGACCTTCAGCACGCACTCATCCGCTCCCACGCTGCTGGCATGGGACGGCCGGTGGAGAAGGAGGTGGTGAGGGCCATGACCCTGCTGCGCGCCCGCAGCCTCTGCATGGGCTTCTCCGGGAGTCGTCCCGAGGTGGCGATGGCCCTGGTCGACCTCCTCAACGCCGGCATCACGCCCGTGGTGCCCGAGCATGGCTCCCTGGGCGCCAGCGGCGATCTGGCCCCCCTGGCGCACATGTCCTTGGTGCTGCTGGGGGAGGGGCAGGCCGAGATGCCCGACGGCCGAGTGGTGAGCGGTGCGGCCGCCCTCGGGGAGGCCGGCCTCGAGCCGCTTCGACTGGAGGTCAAGGATGGCCTCAGCCTGATCAATGGGACCGACGGGATGCTGGGGATGTTGCTCCTGGCCCTGGCCGACCTGGCCGTCCTCCTGCCCACGGCAGACGTGGCGGCCGCTCTGTCGGTCGAGGGCCTGCTCGGTACCGACCGACCCTTCGCCGCGGAGCTGCACGCGATCCGGCCCCATCCCGGACAGGCCCAGAGCGCCGCCAACCTCAGGCTGCTGCTCCAGGGCTCGGGAATCCTCGCCTCTCACCGGGTCTCGCTCCATGCCGTCCAGGACCCCTACTCCATCCGCTGTGCACCCCAGGTGACGGGAGCCGCCCGCGACACCGCCGACTTCGCCTGCCAGGTCGCGGACCGGGAGCTGCGCTCGGCCGTGGACAACCCGGTGGTCCTGCCTGACGGGAGGGTGGAATCGACTGGCAACTTCCACGGTGAGCCAGTGGCCTTCGCCCTCGACTTCCTGGCCATCGCGGCCGCTGAGATCGGATCGATCGCGGAGCGGCGCCTCGACCGAATCCTCGACCCCGCCCGGTCGGCCGGGCTGCCACCGTTCCTCGCCCACGAGGCCGGGGTCAATTCGGGGTTGATGATCGCCCAGTACACGGCTGCCGCCCTGGTGGCCGAGAATCGCCGGCTCGCCTCACCGGCCAGTGTGGACTCCATTCCCACCTCGGGCATGCAGGAGGACCACGTCTCGATGGGCTGGGGCGCCGCGCGGAAGCTGCGCCAGGTGGTGAGCAACGTCTCCCGGATCCTGGCGGTGGAGCTGCTCGCGGCATCGCGCGCCCTGGAGCTGAGACTCCCGCTGGTCCCCTCTCCAGCGGGGGCCCAGGTTGGCGAGTTGGTGCGCCAGCTGGGGGGTGGCGTGGGGCCCGACCGCTTTGTCTCTCCCGAACTGGAGGCGGTGGCGGCAGCGGTGAGGTCTGGCGAGATCCTGCGGCGGGCCGAGGCCGCGGTGGGACCGCTGCCATGAGTGGCCCCCGCCCCGTGAGAGCCCCCCGCGGAACTGAACTCAGCTGTCAGGGCTGGCCCCAGGATGCGGCCCTGCGGATGCTGATGAACAACCTAGACCCCGAGGTCGCCGAGAATCCCGACCAGCTCATCGTGTACGGGGGCTCGGGCCGGGCGGCCCGCTCATGGGACGCCTTCGACGCCATCGTCAGAACGCTGCGAACCCTCAAGG
>JAKAWF010000233.1 GCA_021817025.1 bacterium | reverse complement strand
CGCCGCCCTGGGCTGGGACTCCGCCATCTTCTTCACCTTCTACGGGCTCAACATCATCCACAAGCAGAAGCAGACCAAGCTCCAGGTGGCGCCCCTGGGCAACCCCGCGATGCCCATGCCGGTACCCAACCTGTTGGGGGCGATCCCGGGGATGACATCCCTGGGGACCTCGGTGATGAAGTCGATGTTCAAGGCCCACGGGGTGGCGACGATCGACGATCTGCTGGAGGCAGCCGTCGCCAGTGGGGTTCGGCTCATGCCTTGCGCGATGACGGTTGAGGTATTCGGCTACAAGGCGGAGGACTTCATGGAGGGGGCCGAGGCGGCCTGCGGCGCCGCCACGTTCCTGGATTGGGCCGCGGACGCCGATGTCTCCCTTCTCATCTGAGGCCGCCAGTGCCGGCGCCTACTACGAGATGCATGCCTATCTCTGCAAGGCGCTGGCTCATCCGACTCGCCTGCTGATCATCGACGAGCTGCGGGCGGGGCCCAGATCGGTGGGCGAGCTCGCGCTGCGGCTGCGACTCCCGCAGAGCAATCTCTCCCAGCACCTCGGCATCCTGCGCGCCAAGCGGCTTGTCTCCTCCCGGCGGGAAGGCAGCAGCGTCTATTACCAGGTCCGTGACCCCAGGCTGATCGAGGCGTTCGACCTTCTGCGCATGGTCTTGCGCGATGCCCTCCACGAGGAAGGGCAGCTGGCTCTGTCCAACTAGGATGAGGTTGTCAGAAGCCGCGGCTGACCGCACCCTGGACTCGCCGCCGGCTCGGCAGCCGACGGCGGGCGCGCCTCCGCCCCGGCGTTGCGTCCGCGTGCCACGGGCTGGTCGGGCCCTCACTGACTCTTCCTCCGGCGACTCGGCGCCCCGGGGTGGACGCTCCGGCCAGTGCTTGGCCCCGGGAGGCGCCGGCCAGCCGGCCAGGGACGAGTGGGGTGAGGTGATCGGTGCGACCACGCCAAAACCGGAGCTCTCCTCCACAGCCGAGGTTCAGGCTGCCGGAGAACTTCGAGCTCTCCAGTTGCTGCGCCTGGCCGTGACCGGTACCGCCGACCTGGCCGGGGTGCAGGAGAGCATCGCCACCGCCCTCACCGAGGGACTCGGCTTTCCGACCGCGATCGTGGGGCTGGTCGACGATGCCGAGCTGCGGGTCGGCCAATGGCGGGGGGTGGGGCGAGAGGTGGTGCCGTCGCTGCCGGCCCTTTCCATCGAGGATGGTGGGCTGCTGGCCGGGGCGTTCCGGCACCCGGGCAGGGTTGTGCGGGGAGTTCTGGGAGACCGCCAGGTTGACGTCTGCGCGCTGGCCTTCCGCAGCCAGCGCCTGGGCCTGCTGGCCGTGGAGCCATCCTCCCGGGGGCTGGCCGAGGGATTGCGACAAGCGCTCGAACGCTTTTCCCAACACGCTGGGGAGGCTCTGGCGGGGGTCCGCATGTGCGTCGATCGCACCCGTCGTCTGGCGGTGGAGGCGGAGAGGACCCGCATCTCCATCGAGATGCACGATGCCGTCATCCAGTCGCTGTTCGCGATCTCCTGCACCCTGGAGGGATGCGCCCGGGCCGCCGAGGGCACCGACAGGGAGCAGGCCCGGCGCCTGGACGACTGTCGTCTGCTCGCCGAGAGGACCCTGGCCCAGGTCCGCCAGAGCATCTACGACCTCTGGCCCGCCGAGCTCCTGGAGCGTCAGTTCCTCGGCCGACTGCGGGAGCGTCTGGCCGAGCTCGCCTCGCCGGACAGTCCCCTGGAGCTGGAGTGGGAGGCCCGGGGGCACCTGGCCGACCTATCGCGAGAAGCGCGTCACATCCTTCTGGGCGTGGCCGAGGAGGCGATCAGCAACGTGGTCCGGCACGCCCGGGCGCACCGGGTGGGGGTCGTTCTGGACGCCGGCTCGGATCCGGTCCGGCTGCAGATCACCGACGACGGCTGTGGCATGACCCACGACCCGATGCGGCCCCAGTTTGGGATCCGGGGCATGCGGGCCCGGCTGGGCCCGCTGGGGGGCCGGCTGGAGATCGACTCGCGACCGGGGTCCGGGACCACCGTCCAGGCGAGCATTCCCAGGGCCAGGGCCGCGGCCGGCTCCGGCGGCTCGTGATCCGGCTCCTCATCGCGGACGACCACGAGATGGTCCGTGAGGGCCTGCAACTCATGTTCGAGTCCGATCGGGACATCGAGGTGGTCGCCCAGGCCGCCAGTGGGGAGGAGACGGTCAGCCTGGTCGCCGCGGTGCAACCCGACGTCGTCCTCATGGACCTGCACATGCCGGGCATCGGCGGCATGGGAGCGCTGCACCGGATGCGGGAGGATGGCTCGACGGCCAGGGTGCTGGTGCTGACCGGGGTCGCGGGCGATCAGGAGGCTCTGGCCGCGATCAGCGCCGGCGCCTCCGGGTACGTGCTGAAACAGGTCCCCGTGGCCCAGCTCAAGGTCGCGATCCGGGCCGTGGCCGCGGGCCAGGCCTACCTCGATCCCACCGTGACCAACACCGTCATATCGCTGGCGCGCAAGGGCTTCAAACTGGCCGGCGGGCCCTGGCATCTGAGCCAGCGGGAGCTGGAGGTTCTGGACCTCGTCGCCGCCGGACTCGGCAACCGGGAGATCGCCGCGAGGCTCTTCCTCAGCGAGGAGACGGTGCGCAGCCATGTGAAGAACGCCCTGCGCAAGATGGGCAAGAAGCACCGGCTGGAGGCGGTGCTGGCGGCCATGGAAGTGGGCCTCATCGACCGGGGCGAGAGCCGTACCAATGGCGGCGATTTCACCTCTTCGGGGGAGGGGAATCCCCCCCCTAGGGGGAGTTCGAGGACCGGGCGGCAATCGCATACTGGACCGCAGGCGTTGCCAGAGGAGGAGCCCAGCCCATGGGGGACCCACAGTTCGGCGTCTCGAGGCGATCGCAGGGCGTAGGGTCAACCGGATCCGGTGGCCCTAGCCGCCGCCGTCGACGCCCGCGGACGGGTCGGTCGGCTCGCTCGGTCCTCCGGCACCCTCCCAGGGCAGCAGGTGCAGGCACCTCCGCGCCGGCCGGTCTGGCTGCAGGGCACGAGAGGCCGGCCGCAACCCCGGTGCCGGCACTGGTCAGGCCGACCTCCGAACCGCAGAACGCGGGGGCGGGCGGACTGTGCCCCCACCCCTGCAGGAGGGTCTTGCCAGGCAAGCCGCAGCCGATGGCGATCGCCCCGCGGGAGGGGTGATGGGGTCGAGCCAGCAGCTTGAGCAAGCTGGTGCGCCGGAGCGGATCTGTGTCCTCTCCGATGTCCATGGGAACGTCTATGCCCTGGAGGCGGTGCTTCAGGACATCCGCAGCCTCGGCTGCGACACCCTGGTGGTGGCGGGCGACCTGGCTGCCCATGGGCCGGCTCCGGCGGAATCCGTGGACCTGATTCGGGCCGTGGGGGCGATCGTGGTGCGAGGCAACACCGACCGCTACCTGGCCGAGGGCTCGGCACCGGCCACAGGGACCAGGGATCCCGAGCAGTCCGTCTCACTGGAGTGGAGCCGGGAGCAGCTGGGGGCGGACCGTCTCCACTTCCTCGCGGAGCTGCCACCGTCGGCGATCCTGGCCGGCTGCCTGGTGGTGCACGGCTCACCGGGGAACGACGAGCTGGGGATCTGGCCGGACACCACCGACGCCGAGATCGAGGCTCACGGCGTCGCCGGGACCCTCCTTTGCGGGCACACCCATCGCCCGTTCCAGCGCCGGGTGGCGGGCGGGGAGGTGGTCAACGTGGGGAGCGCCGGGTGGACCCTGGATGGAGATCCTCGGCCCAGCTACGCCCTCTTGGAGCGGGATCGCGGAGGTGGGCCGGTGCGGTGGCGCGCCACCCTGCGCCGGGTTGACTACGATCGCGCCCATCCGCTGGCGGAGCTGGAGCGGCGCCAGGTGCCGTGGAGGTCCGCGGTCAGCCACTACATTGAGACCGCGTCCTGGCGCACGCCGGACGCCCGGGCTCTCAGATGAGCCTCGTCGAACCCCACGGCGCCCGCCGTGCCCTCCAGCCACTGCTCGTGCCGGAGCCCGAACGCGCGCAGCGTTTGGCCCGGGCGGCGGCGCTGCCCAGGGTCCCGATGACTTCGCGGGAGACGTCGGACCTGATCATGCTGGGGATCGGGGCCTTCACCCCCCTCTCCGGCTTCATGGGAGAGGACGACTGGCGCGCCAGCTGCGGCCAGATGCAGCTGGCTGACGGGACCTTCTGGCCCCTGCCCATAACCCTGTCCGCCACTGCCGAGGTGGCCGGCGGGCTCAACCCGGGCAGCGAGGTCGCGCTGGCGGACGGTGAGACCGGCGAGCTCATGGCCACCCTGCTGGTGGAGGAGCGCTACCGCATCGACCGCCAGTACGAGTGCCGCGAGGTATACCGCACCGTCGATCCCGCCCACCCCGGGGTGGCCAAGGTGCTGGAGCAGGGAGAGTACAACCTGGCCGGGCCGGTCGAGGTGCTCTCCGAGGGGCGCTTCCCCCAGCAGTACCCTGGACTCTACCTGCGTCCCGCGGAGACTCGCGAGCTGTTTCAGCGGCTGGGCTGGAGTACGGTGGCCGCGTTCCAGACCCGCAATCCCATGCACCGCGCCCACGAGTACCTAGCCAAGGTCGCCGTCGAGGTCTGCGACGGGGTCCTGATCCACCAGCTCCTGGGAAGGCTGAAGGCGGGCGACATTCCCGCCGAGGTGAGGGTGCGAGCGATCGACAGCCTGGTCTCGCGGTACTTCGTTCCCGGCACCTGCGTCCAGGCGGGCTATCCGATGGAGATGCGCTACGCGGGACCGCGGGAGGCGCTGCTGCACGCGGTGTTCCGCCAGAACTACGGCTGCAGCCACCTGATCGTGGGCCGCGACCACGCCGGCGTGGGCAGCTATTACGGGCCCTTCGACGCCCAGGCCATCTTCAAGGAGGTCCCCGAGCAGGCTCTGCAGCTGCGGCCGATGTTCTTCGACCTCACCTTCTACTGCCGGGGATGCGACGGCATGGCCTCCTCCAGGACCTGCCCCCACGATCCCGGCCAGCGCCTGCTCATCAGTGGCACCGACCTGCGCCAGATGCTCTCCCGGGGGGACCCGGTACCCGAGCACTTCAGCCGTCCGGAGGTGCTGGAGATATTGCGGGAGTATTACCTCAGCCTGTCCCCGGACAGTGGTCCGGCGGGTGCCGCCCGCTCTCCGGGCCCATCCGCGCAGACACTCGATCAGAGGAGGACGTAGCCATGCCGACCTATGTCAATCCAGACAAGTGCGATGGTTGCAAAGCCCTGGACAAGCCCGCCTGTGCCTACATCTGCCCCAACGACCTGATGGCGCTGGACCTGGCGATGGGCAAGGCCTTCAACCAGGAGCCGGACCAATGCTGGGAGTGCTATGCGTGCGTCAAGACCTGTCCCCAGTCGGCGATCGCGATGCGCGGATACGCGGACGTGGTGCCCCTGGGGGCCAGCCTGACGCCGCTGCGGGGCACCGAGTCAATCATGTGGACCGTCCAGTTCAGAGACCAGCGGGTGAAGCGGTTCAAGTACCCGATCCGCAGCACCCAATGGGGATCCATCGAGCCCTACGAGGGTGCTCCCGAGCCTGACCTGGCCACACTGAAGGATCCCCATCTTTGCGACGAGGGAGCCTGGCTGGGCGTGGACCAGCTGCCGGTACCGAGTGGGAGGGCGTGATGAACCAGCCAGAAGTGGAGGTGGTGGAGACCGACCTCTTGATCCTGGGCGGCGGCATGGCCGGCTGCGGCGCCGCCTTCGAAGCGGGGTATTGGGGAAGGGCCCATGGACTGCGCACCACCATCGTGGAGAAGGCCGCGGTGGAACGCAGCGGAGCGGTGGCCATGGGGCTGTCGGCGATCAACTGCTACATGGGAATGCGTTGGGGTGAGAACCAACCCGAGGACTTCGTGCGCTACGTCCGCCAGGACCTGATGGGGTTGTGCCGAGAGGA
>JAKAWF010000232.1 GCA_021817025.1 bacterium | reverse complement strand
CGACCTGATGGCCAACATGCTGGAGGCCCTCGGCGTGACCATCACCCGCGTGGTGGTGTCCGAGCTCCGCAACGACACCTTCCACGCCCGGATCCTCGGCAGGGTGGGAGGTCGAGATCTGGAGCTCGACTCCCGGTCCAGCGACGCCATCGCCCTGGCCCTCAGGGTAAACTCGCCAATCTACGTTTCAAGTGAGGTGATGGACCAGGCCGCGGTGGTCCCCCGGGGTGAGGACGAGGAGTCCAAGCTGGAGGTCTTCCAACAGATGGTCAACGAGATGAACCTCCCCGACCTCGACGATCGGGAAAGCTGATCAGCGGCCAACCATCCCGGGCCAGCATGGCGGAATGGCAGACGCGGCGGTCTCAAAAACCGTTGAGCGCAAGCTCGTGTGGGTTCGACTCCCACTGCTGGCACCATCGCACCCGGGGATGCCACTGCATGGTGCACAGCAAAGGTTGCTCCGTCGGCACCCGCCCCTGGCGGGGACTCCGCGCAGGAAAACACCGGCATCGGACACGCATCTGGAACTGGGCGGGATTCCCCGCGCTCAGCCGCGCGCCCGGGGATCCCCGTGAATCAGAAACCGTTCAAGCCGTTGGGCGTGCCGTTGCCGGTAGGCCCGTTGTAGCCGGGGTCTGGGTTCGACGTGACAATGGAGCTGGAACTGGTCAGGCTGTCCGCGGCGTTGCAGAGATAGATGGTGCAGTGGCGGGTGTTCTGGCCCCTCGTGACCTTGTTCAGTGAACTGGCGTCCTGGTAGAGGCCCTCAGCCGCCGTGGACGTGTTGTTCGTCCCGGAGCCTGAGTACCCGGCCAGAGCGAATAGGCTGGCCACGATCGGGGAGGCGACGCTGGTGCCTCCGAAGACCAGCCAGCCCGACTCCCCATAGGTGTCGTAGACGGCTACCCCGGTCGAGGGATTGGCGTCGGCCGCGACATCAGCCACCGTGCGCATGGAGCAATAGTTGGTCTCGGGTTGCCATCCTGGGTTGGACTCGTAGGCTGAACAACCGCTGCCGGTCCCCGACCAGACGGTCTCCGACCCCGGGCTGGAGGGATTGGACAGGGTGGTGCCACCGACCGCCACCACGTAGGGGTCCGCGGCCGGGAACTCGACCCCGTACCCACCATCGCCAGCGCTCACGGTGACAGCTGCGTGAGTTGAGTCGTAGGCTGAGTTGTAGGTGGCCTCCCCAGAAAACTCCGAAGCGCCGTAGCTGTTGGAGACGGCCACCACGCCGGTGGTTGACAGCGCGGTTGCCTCAGCGGTGGTGAGATCTGGGAAGGTGGCCGCGTTGGCCTCGACCATAAGAATGCTGCAGTCGGGACAGATTGCGGAAACCATATCCAGATCCAAGGAGATCTCCTCTGACCACGAGGTGTTGTCACTTGGGAGAGAGCTCCCAGTAGATTGACCCTCCTGCGTGAAACTCCCGACGCAAGGGGAGCTTGCAGGGTCGGCACCGCAGAGCGGCGGCAGCCCCTCCGTACTTCGATAAACCGCCAGGTCCGAGGCGGCATTGGGATCGTTATAGGCGTCCACCACCGCCACCGTCGGGGCATGGCTGGCCGCCGAGGTGGTGGTACCAGTCTCATACGGGATGAGTCCGTACGCCGACCACAGGTCCTGAGGTGTGTAGCCGGCGAAGGTCGACGTCTTCTTTCTAGGTCCGTGACCGAGGCTCTTGAGCGGGGCCGCCACGTGTACGCCTCTCCAGTTGAGAGCCGGATCGAGCAACTGGATCGCGTTGCAGCTGGCAACTCCGGGAGCGGCCACCCGCGGGCATACGCGCGCGAACTGCGGCGCGGTGCCCAACATCGTGGGCACCACTGCGGCAGAGGCCCCCCCGATCACGGTCCACGAGTAGGCGCCGACAACCGCCACAGCGGTCAGGCAGAGTAGCCTGCCATTTCTCATCTCAATACCCTGGTTGCCGAGACGGCGTCTTGATCGTGTGGCGAAAGGTAGCGCGGCTAGGCCAGCTTGGCAAGAGGGAGCCATGCCCCATCGGCCGTGCCGCAGCCATGGTACGGGCTCGAGCCGACGTGAGCCCGCGGTAGGCAAAGCTGACGCCGCCAGCAGGCCGCCTGCAGGTGCCCATGGCGGCGCTGGGCAGGACTCACCTGTTTCCGGCCCGGCCACGAGCACATTCCGCTGTGCAGGCCCCGAAGGGCCCGCCGTCCAGATCTTGGAAGTCGGACACGGCCTTGGCCCGAAGATGAGCGGGGGGGTCCGCACCCAGCACTCAGACGGGGCACCCGGAACACCAAGTTGCCGGCGGCGGCGTTCTTGCTTGCGCCGGGCCAGCCCGACCACCCTAGCGACCCGGTGCGGCCCCCACCAAGCCCGATCCGGCTAACGGGCGTCGGGCGCCCCTCCGGACGATGGTGCTGCCACCGCGCCGGTCCAAAACGGCACCCTCACCCGGGCCCCGGCGGACCGAACCTTCCACCGATTCCGGGTCGGGCTCCGAGTGCGGGAAGGGTTCCCGCTGTGGGCCCCTTCAGCCCGCTCCACCGGATATGGCCCGCACATGGCGACGGCTCCTGGCCACGGCCCCCACTCGTGAATGAGCCATCCCCTGCCGGGAGCGATTCGGCGGATGGCCCGGGCACCCCACGCACCACCGCGGCGGCGGCGCGGGCGCCCCTGCGTCGCCGCAGTACCCTGCCAGGGAATCGGAGGACCCGCGAATCCGCCAGCATTGCAAAGGCGGCACGGGCCAACCGCCTCCCCGCCTCTCCCCGTGCCTGACCTGCGGCTCCGGCTCCACAGGAGGCATGGTCTTGCACCGGAGACCGACCGGACAGCTGAGGGAGTTCGGGGTGGTCCCGGCCACCCTCTCGCAGATGCCCCCAATCAGGAAGTTGGTGCATCGGACCCGGCCTCAGCCCACGGAGCGAGGCGACCCACTGCGGCTGGTGAGGTCCGAGAGGGGCACTGGTTAGCTGGGGGTGCACCGAGCGCCCGGCGGTCGACCTATGCTTTCCCCGTGGACTTCGACTCGCCCGCCTTGCCAAGCATGCGGGCCTCTGGTCTGGAGTTTCGGGTCGTTCAGACTGAGATCCCCTCCGGGCCAGAGCAGAGTGCCCAACTTCAGGGGATCGAGCTGGCCCAACTCCTACGGACCATCGTGGTGCGGCTGGGCGAGAACGACTACGTGTTCGTGCTGGTGCCCGGAGGACGCCAGATTGACTGGTCGAAGCTCCGGGCCCTGCTGGGTACCCGGCGACTCTCGCTTCCGGACAAGGATGAGGCCAAGGAGGTCACGGGGTACGACCGCGGAGCGATCACTCCATTTGGCGCGAGGAAGGCTTGGCCGGTGGTGGCAGACGCCGCCGTTGCGGCGGCCGGCCTGGTAGCGATCGGCGCCGGGGCTAGGGGTGCAAACTTCCACCTTGATGCCCGGGCACTGCTCACGACCCTGGCCGCAAGGGTGGCGGACATAACCAAGCCGGGCTGATGGGCCGCTTTTTAGGCGGAGCAGTGGCCAGCCGCACCGTCGCCCTGCACCTGCCTACCTGACTGTCGGGCCCGAGTCCGTTCTGTGGGTCGGGCCCGCTGCGGTGCTGTGAGAAGCGGGGCCGCACCCTGGCATGAGAGGGAGGGATGGTGGGCCAGGGTGCCAATGACCCTCTGACCGGGCGGACACGATGACCCCTGGGAACATCGTCGAGCAAGGTGTTTTGGAGATGGACTGTCGGCGTGGTCTGGTCGGGGCCTTCACCACGGCGCATCCGCAGCGGAGGCGAGGAGCCCCCTGTAGACCGACCTCTCAGATTCAGCCCCGCCACTCCGGGCCCGTGGCCTCCCGGGGTACAAGCGCCAGGAGGAGCCCCGGACGGCCCCCCGGCGCCACCACGTTGCATCCATTGGTTCTCCAAGGACCCCGCGGCGTGAGGTCGTCGCGACGCGGCAACCCGAGCGTACCGGGGCCAACACGCGGGCCGTTCGCCAGGGCCACCCGACGGGCCGACCATATACTGCGATGGTGAACTTGGCGGTGGTGCTGGTTGGCGATATCGCCACCCTGCTCAACCTGTACGCGCTTTGCATCTTCGTCTGGGCGCTCCTCTCGTTCTTCCCCGGGTCCCAGGGAAGCACCTTGGGCCGCCTTCTCGACAGTCTGGTGATGCCCGTCATCGCGCCACTGAGGCGCCTGCTTCCCCGCATCGGGGGGCTGGACTTCTCCCCCCTCCTGGCCATCGTCTTGGTGTACGCCCTGGCCGGGGCGCTTCAGGGGGCGGCCAACTCCGGTTTTGTCAACGTGCCGGGAACGGTGATCTCAGTGGTGCTCGAGTTCCTCAGCGCCCTGCTGGTGGTGATCGTGCTCCTGCTTCTCATCCGCGTCCTCATCGGATTGCTCCATGTGGATCCCTGGCACCCCCTGGTCCATGCGGTGCGTCAGATAACCGATGCGTTCGTGGACCCGGTCGGGCGCTTGAGCCGCACCCGGGGCGAGAGCGCCGCGGTTCTCGCCTTCGTGGTCTTCCTGGTGCTGTACGTGGGCCTGGTACAGATACTGTTCCCCATCCTCCAGAACGGGGCCGGGCGGCTCTAGGTCCAAGCCCGGGCGGGCCCGGTTGCTCGCACCTCCCCGGCGCCGCACTCGGGGCACGGGGCACTATCCATCGGGCCCCACCTTTGCACCGAAGTGGAAGCGCCCCGTTAAGAGCCGCTCCCCGCGGCGCCCTCAGCCAGGGGGCTCTGTCGTTCCGCGTTGCCAGCGCGCCATGGCCGGTGGCACCGCGCGGCCGGCGGCGGCGACCACCCCGGCGAGGTGCGTACCCGGGCCTGCGTCCTGGGGGCCGGGAGATACGGCACCGGAAGTGCCCGTCGGCTCCGGCTGGAGGAGCTGCCACGACCTGGTGAGTGCGGCCCCGAAGGCTCCGAACACCACGTAGGCGAGGTCGTAAACCAGGTCGGAGTTCGTGGGGTGCAGGATCAGCAGGAACCCCACCACCAGTTCACAAACGTAGAGCAGCAGCGAGCCGATGAATAGGCGCGTGGAGGTGTCCCGCCTGGTGAGGCCACCATAGTGGGTCTTCAGCGTCGACCAGATCGCCCCCACCGCCAGGGCCGTCGCCGGGTAGCCCAGGTCCGTGTGCGGCAGGATTGCCCAGAGGGACAGCAGCAGGGCGTTGGTCAAGGCGGTGAAGGCGGCACCCGCCAGGGCCCGGTTGGCCCGGCGGGTGGTGTTCCCCAGGATCTGCTCGTAGCGCAGGCTGATGGCCACGAACAGCAGCCCGATGAGGCTGCCGGCCACGGCGGCGGAGGCGGTGAAAAAGCCGACCAGCGCGGTGGAGGTCGTCCGCGAAGTCTCTCACCGGCCGGATGGCCAGTGCCTTGAGGCGCCCTGCCCAAGCCCGCCGACGGGTCTGATCGCCCGGCCCCGGGGGCCTTTCAGTTCAGCGGGCCGCGGCCCGCTCCGGTCCCCGGGGTCGGGGCGCTGGAGCCTCGGAGTGCCGACGCTCCACCCGAAAGCAGTCGGGGCCGAGAAGCGCCTCGATTCGCTCCCTAAGCTGCGCGGAGGCCTCCACCCGGTGGCCCTCACCGAGCTCCAGCTCGTGCACCTCACCGCCATCTAGGAGGTGCAGCACCACGGGGGTGGGGCCAGGGGTGCCCGCCAGCAGCTCGGCCAGCGCCGCCATCATGTCCTCGGTCGGCTCCCTAAGCGTCAGGTGGAGGAGCGCGTCAGGGCGCCAGCCGGCCAGGGAGGGCGAGTCCACCGCCAGAACTGACTCGGCGATGAGCCGGGCGGCCTCCGGGTCCTCCTCTGCTTCGTCCTCCCCGGGCTCGGAACGCTGGCTTGGCGGCCTCGCCGACGATCCCACCTCGACCCGGCCCCGCACCACCACCACCGCGTCCGGATGGAGCAGCGCCTCGGCGGCCGCGAAGACCTTGGGAAAGACGATCAGCTCACAGGTGCCGGTGAGGTCCTCAGA
>JAKAWF010000231.1 GCA_021817025.1 bacterium | reverse complement strand
CGCTGGCCGACGCCATGATCACCATGGCTCCCACCAGGATCACCCCGTGGATGGCGTTGCTGCCCGACATCAGGGGGGTGTGCAGGATGGTGGGAACTTTGGAGATCACCTCGAAGCCAAGGAAGATCGCCAGCACGAAGATCGAGATCTCGTTGACCAGCTGTGTGCTCATGACGGCTTCGCCCCAGCCTGGGCAGCCTCCCGCAGCCGCTGGTTGCGGATCTCCCCGGCATGCACCGCGCAGCTGGCGGCGGTGATCTCGTCGTCGAAGTCGAGCACCAGCTTGCCGTCTGTGACCAGGTGACCGGCCACCGCGGCCAGGTTGCGTGCCAGCATCTGACTGGCGGTGGTGGGCACGGTGGCGGGCAGATTGCGCCAGCCGAGGATCACCACCCCCCCGACCTGCACCTCCTCCCCGGGGCTGGTCAGTTCGCAGTTCCCGCCGGTGTCGGCGGCGAGGTCGACGATGACGGCGCCCGGCCGCATCCGGCCCACCATCTCCTTGGTGATCAGGATCGGGGCCCGGCGGCCGGGCACGGCCGCGGTGGTGATCACCAGGTCGCTCTGCTCCACCCGCTGCGCGATCAGCTCTCGCTGGCGGGTGAGAAACTCCTCACTCTGCTCGCGGGCGTACCCGCCCTCTCCCTCCTGGGCCTCAAGCTCCAGGGTGACGAAGGTGGCGCCCAGGCTCTGCACCTCTTCCTTCGCCGCCGCCCGGACGTCGGTGGCCTCCACCACCGCTCCCAGGCGACGGGCGGTGGCGATCGCCTGCAGGCCGGCGACCCCCGCCCCCATCACCATCACCCGGGCGGGCGCGATGGTCCCCGCAGCGGTCATCTGCAAGGGCAGGATCTTGGGCAGCCGCGCCGCCCCCATCAGGACTGCTTTGTAGCCCCCGATCGAGGCCTGAGACGAGAGGGCGTCCATGGCCTGGGCCCGGCTGATTCGGGGCACCAGCTCGAAGCTGAAGGCCGTGATCCGCCGCTTGACCAGCAAGTTCAGCACCTCGGTCGGAGTGGACGTGGGCAAGAAGCTGATCAGGGCCGAGCCCTCGGGCAGCGCCTTGGCCTCCAGCACGGACGGCGGCTGCACCTTGCAGACCAGGTCGGCCCCCTTGAGACAGGCGGCCAGGTTGGCGGCAATCTCCGCGCCAGCCTCCTTCAGGCTGGCATCTGGGAAACCCGCCGCCAAGCCAGCCCCAGCCTGCACGCAGACCTCCAGCCCGAGCGCCTTCAGACGAGGGATTGAGTCCGGGCTGACCGCCACCCGCCGCTCCCCCTCGACGGTCTCACTGGGGGCGGCGACTCTCATAACAGCCATCGTAGCGGAGCTGTGCCGCCCACGAATAGGCGATTACCCCGGGTGCGAGCGGTGGTTTCTGTCGCCGCTGGGACAGCTCGGCGAACGCCTCTTGGCCGACTCCATCCGTAAAGGGCCCATGCCCGCCGCCGGGCGCGCCTCCAAGCCGCGCGCCTGGCGCCACCTGCGGTAGGCGGCTAGGGGCGGCGTCCTAATGGGCGGCGCCCCCAGGTAGAACCACCTATGCGGCGGCCGGCTCTGAAGTTGCAGAATCAGCTCTCGGCGGCCGGGGCCGGCTATGGATGAGAATCCGCTGGTGGCCGTCCGGTTGACGCGGCGGCCAGATGCTGATCGAGGTTTGGCGCCCTCCAGGGGGCGGTGGCCGGTGGGCATCGGGGAGTCCGAGTTAAATTAGGTGGCGAGATGACGGTGGCACCAGGGTCCGATCCCGAGCCGGGGGGAGCACTACGCCCCACCGACGTCACCCGGCCTGCCTACTACCACCGGGTGGTGGACTGCCAGTGGGCCTGTCCCGCCCACACCAACGTGCCCGGCTACATTCGACTCATCGGCCAGGAGCGTTATGGGGACGCCTACCTGCTCAACCGCCAGTCCAACGTCTTCCCGGCGATCCTGGGCCGGACCTGTGACCGGCCCTGCGAGCCCGCCTGCCGCCGCCAGCGTGTCGATGGCGATCCGGTCGCGATCTGCCGGTTGAAGCGGGTGGCGGCCGACCTCCGCGGCGAGATCGCGGAGCGGTTGCCCAAGGCGCCCGCGCACAAGAACGGCAAGCGCATCGCCTGCGTTGGAGCCGGGCCGGCCTCACTCACCGTTGCCAACGACCTGATGCCCCTCGGCTACCAGGTCACCATCTTCGAAAGGCACCACCTTCCTGGCGGGCTGATGCGATCCAACATCCCCGCCTTCCGGCTGCCGGCAAAGGTGCTGGATGACGAGATCGGAGTGATCTTGGGGATGGGCGTGGATATCCGCTACGGAAGTGAGGTCGGCAGCCTGGGCCGGCTTCTGCAGCAGGGATTCGACGCCGTTTTCATCGGCAGCGGGGCCCCGCGGGGGAAGGAACTCGACCTGCCTGGCCGCCATGACGCGGATGGAGGGGGGCCCCACATCCACATAGGGATCGACTGGCTGGAGTCGATCGCCTTCGGGCACGTGACCTCCATCGGCAAGCGCGTGCTGATCATCGGGGTGGGCAACACCGCCATGGATTGCTGCCGCTCGTCTCGGCGCCTGGGGGGGGAGGAGATCAAGGTGATGGCGCGCCGGCCGCGGCGGTTCTTCAAAGCCTCCCCGTGGGAGCTGGAGGACGCCGAGGAGGAAGGCATCGAGATCGTGGTAAACCACGCTCCCAAGCGCTTCGTGGTTGAGGCGGGACAGCTGGTGGGGGTGGAGTTCGACATCGTGGAGTGGGATGAGAACGCGGTCCACTCGCGGGTGCTTGACACGGTGACAGTTCCCTGCGATGACGTCATCCTGGCCATCGGCCAGGAGAACGCCTTCCCCTGGGTCGAGCGTGACCTGGGGCTCGAGTTCGGGCGCGGAGACCTTCCCGTGGTGGACCAGACCACCCTGCAGTCCACCCTCCCCGGGGTCTTCTTCGGGGGTGACGCTGCCTTCGGCGCTAAGAACATCATCTGGGCGGTGGAGCACGGCCACCAGGCCGCCATCTCCATCCACAACCACTGCCAGGGAGTGGCGGTGTCGGAGAGGCTGCAGCCGACCATGAATTTGGTTAGCCAGAAGATGGGCCTCAGTCAGTGGAGCTACCACAACGACTACAACCCCTCCTCGCGCCAGCCGATGCAGCACCTGGAACTGTCGCGGCGGTTCAAGGAGCTCAACTTGGAGGTCGAGCTAGGCTTCTCCGCGGAGGCCACCGCCAGGGAGGTGCAGCGCTGCTTGAACTGCGACGTGCAGACCGACTTCACCGCCGCGCTCTGCATCGAGTGTGATGCCTGCATTGACATCTGCCCGGTCCGGTGCCTCACCATGGTGCACACCGACGCGCTGACCGAGACCGAGTTGCGCGGCCGCCTCAGCTCCCCCAGTAGCAACTTGGAGCAGGCGCTGTTTATCTCCACGCCCCTCAAGCAGACGGGTCGGGCGATGGTCAAGGACGAGAACCTGTGCGTCCACTGCGGCCTGTGCGCCGAACGCTGCCCCACCGCGGCCTGGGACATGGTGAAGTTCGACCTGCAGATTCCCTACGCGGGCCGGCTCGGGATTCCAATTGAGTGATGTTGCCAGCACAGTCGACGGATGAGTTGGGAGGCGGGGCACTTGCTACAGGCTGAGCAGCCGGTGGCGACCAGGGTCAACGAGTTTGCGATCAAGCTCGCCAACGTGAACGGCACCGGCTCGGCGAGCGCCAACAACTTGTTGATGCAGGCCATCTTCCGGATGGGGGTGCCGGTCTCGGGCAAGAACCTCTTCCCGTCCAACATCCAGGGCCTGCCCACCTGGTACGAGATCCGGATCAACAAGGACGGCCACACCGCCCGCAGCCTTGACTATGACCTCATGGTCGCCATGAACGGCCAGACCTATGCCCAGGACATCGCCGAGGTCAAAGCCGGTGGTTACCTCCTATTCGACGACAGCTGGCCTCTGGAGCCCGAACTGCTGCGCCCGGACGTCACCTTCCTGGGGGTGCCTCTGGCGCGCCTGTGCGCCGACCGATTCGCCAGCTCTCGGGAGCGCATCCTGATGAAGAACGTGGCCTATGCCGGGGTGCTGGTGGCGCTACTCGATCTGGAACCAGAGCTGGTCGAGCAGCTGCTGGGGGAGAGCTACGGTCACCGCCAGCAGCTGCTGGACTCCAATCTCGCCGCGCTGCGGCTGGGCTACGAGTACGCCCGTGCCAATTTCGACTGCCCGCTGCCCTGCCATGTCCAGCGCCTGAACCAGACGCGCGGCCTGATCATGATCGACGGCAACACCGCGACCGCCCTGGGGGCGCTCTACGCCGGAGCGACGGTGGCCGCCTGGTACCCGATCACCCCCGCCACCTCGGTCATGGAGAACTTCATCAGGCTGTGTGCCAAGTACCGGCGCGAGCCGGTCCCGGACGCCCAGCCGGGCGAGCCCGCGTACCGCAACAACTTCCTCATCGTGCAGGCGGAGGACGAGCTGGCGGCGCTGGGGGTGGTGATCGGGGCCAATTGGGCAGGGGCGCGGTCGTTCACCTCCACCTCCGGGCCTGGCCTCTCGCTGATGAGCGAGCTGCTGGGGCTCGCCTACTACACCGAGATCCCGGCGGTGGTGGTCGATGTCCAGCGGGCCGGGCCATCAACGGGAATGCCCACCAGGGTCCAGCAGGCGGACATCCTCATGGCTGCCTACGCCTCTCACGGGGACACCAAGCATCTGCTGCTCTTCCCGGCCGATCCGGGCGAGTGCTTCCAGCTGATGGTGCGGGCGTTCGATTTAGCGGAGCGTTTTCAGACCCCGGTCCTGGTCCTCTCCGACCTTGACATTGGGATGAACGATTGGGCGATTCCCGAGCTCACCTGGGACGACGCCTATCTCCCCGACCGGGGCCGGGTGCTGGGCGCGGCGGAGCTGGAGGGGATCACCCAGTTCTTCCGCTACGACGATGAGGACCAGCTCGGGGTGACCCCCCGCACCCTGCCGGGGGTCAGCCCTCGAGGGGCGTACTTCGTGAGGGGTTCCGGCCACGGTCGGCTGGGCGGCTACACGGAGGAGCCAGCCGACTACCAGCAGGTCATGGACCGGCTGCTCCGCAAGCACCGCGCCGCCGCTGAACACATGCCCGCTCCAGTGGTGGACACCCGACCGGGGGCCAAGGTGGGTGTGATCACGGTTGGCAGCTGCGATCTGGCGGTTCGGGAGGCGGTGCTACTCTTGAGCCGGGCCGGAGTCGAGGCCAGCTATCTGCGGATCCGGGGATTTCCCTTCTCGGAGCAGGTGCGCCGGTTCCTCGACGACCACGAGCTCTGCTTCATCGTGGAGCAGAACCGCGACGCTCAGCTGAGGTCCCTGGTCGAGATCGAGACCGGTGCTCCCAGCGCGAAGCTGCGCTCGGTACTGGTTTACGGCGGCCTTCCCGTGAGCGCTCGGGAAGTGGTCGAAGGCATCACCAGCCAGTTGGAGGCCTGATCGTGCCGTCCATCACCAAGCCGCTGATCCCACTGGTCCCCATGGCCCCCAACGAGTTGGGGCTCACCCTCCAGGACTACGCCGGCGGGATGTCGACCCTCTGCGCCGGCTGCGGCCACGACTCGATCACCGCCGCCCTGATCCAGACCTTCTGGGAGCTGTCGGTCCCCCCCCACATGATCGCCAAGCTGAGCGGGATCGGCTGCTCATCGAAGACCCCCGCCTACTTCGTCAGCAGAGCCCATGGGTTCAACTCGGTGCATGGGCGGATGGCCACGATCGCCACCGGCGCCGGGGCGGCCAACCGGGATTTGCTGCTGGTCGGCGTGTCGGGGGACGGGGACTCCCTCTCGATCGGGCTGGGCCACCTCTGCCACGCCATCCGCCGCAACGTGCGGATGCTCTACCTGATCGAGAACAATGGCGTCTACGGGTTGACCAAGGGACAGTTCTCGGCCTCCGCGGACATCGGCTCGAGTTCCCGCCGCGGCGAGCCCAACCTGCTGCAGGCG
>JAKAWF010000230.1 GCA_021817025.1 bacterium | reverse complement strand
CATGTTCACGATCGGCGACGAGGACGAGTAGGCTAGGACTGTCGCGGTTCGGTCCCAGTTGGGCAATCGGCGTCAGCCGCGTCCCCGGCGGCGAGCCCCCATAGCTCAGTGGATAGAGCGCCGGCCTCCGGAGCCGGGTGCGCAGGTTCAAGTCCTGCTGGGGGTACGCTCTGTCCCAGTCCGGCGGTGCCACTACACTCAGGCTCCGGTCGCCGGCGTGAGCTGGGGGAGCCCTGGCGAACTGGGAGACGGGCACTTGCGGACCACCTGAGCGACCGCGGGCAGGTCGGGATCGGACGCGCGGGATCAAGGCTCGACCGCTTCGACGGCGCCCGGCGCGGAGGATATGTGAACCGGCGGACCTGGCTGCTGTTCTTGGGGATGTGCCTGATCTGGGGACTTCCCTACCTGCTGATCAGAGTCTCGGTCCGGGCGATCAGCCCAGCCGAGCTGGTCTTCTGGCGGACCGCCATCGGCGCCCTGATCCTGCTCCCGCTGGCCGCTCACCGGCACCAACTGCGGGTGGTCCTGCCCTCCTGGGGGCCGCTGCTGGGCTTCGCCGTCGTGGAGATCGCCGTGCCGTGGTTCCTGCTCTCCGACGCCGAGCGCCACATCACCAGCTCACTGTCGGGACTGCTGGTGGCGGCTGTTCCCCTGGCGGGCACCGTCATCGCTTGGGCCACCGGCTATCGGCAGCGGCTGGGCCCCCGCCAGTTGACCGGGCTTCTGGTGGGCCTGCTCGGGGTTGGAGCGGTGCTGGGTTTCGACCTCGGCAGCATGACGCCGGTCGCCGGGGCCGAGATGGCCGCGGTGGTCATTTGCTACGCCATCGGTCCCCAGATCCTGGCGCGCCGCCTCTCCCACCTGCCCGGGCTGGGGGTGGTCGCCTGGTCCCTGGCCTTTTGCGCGGTCGCCTACCTGCCGGTGGCGATCGGGCAGCATCCCCAGACCGTCCCCGCGGGAGCGGTGATAGGGTCGGTCGCCTTTCTGGGAGTGGTGTGCACGGCGCTGGCGTTCATTTTCTTCTTCGAGCTCATCACTCACATCGGGGCGGTGCGGGCGACCGTCATCGCCTACGTCAACCCGGCGGTGGCGGTGGCCCTGGGGGTGTTGCTGCTGCACGAGCGCTTCACTGGCGGCACCGCCTTCGGCTTCGCGCTGATCCTGGTCGGATCCGGCCTGGCCACCTGGGTGCCTGGCCCCGGAGGTCCCGGCGACTTGGCCCCGGTCATGGCCGAACCCTGATCGAGGCGGGCCGCCCGGGTGTGACCCGGCCCGGTCACCCGCAGGCGCGCACGATCGGGTGCCACTGCTCGGGCACCATCGTCAGGAACTCGCTCAGCTGCTGAGGTTCCACGCCCGCCGCGCGGAGGCTGCCCGGGAGCCCCAGCCCCGCGATGAACGACTCGCAGAGGTCGCCGACCTGGTCGACGCTGGAGGCCCCGAAGGGCCGGCTGAGGGTGAGGGTTGCGAACAGTTGCTCGTAGGACACGGTGTGGTGGGCGGAGATGAACGTGAAGGAGTGGGCGAGGCTGCAAGGGATTCATCCGGTGACCGCGTACCGTTGGTTCCGAGCTGGAGAGCTGCCGGTGCCGGCGGGCCGCGTCGGTGGCCCGATCCTGGTCGACGCTCCCGGTTCAGCCGCCGCCACTGGCAGCGTCGCCGTCTCCGCCCGCGTCTTCTCGGCGGAGAAGCTGGCCGACCTCGACCGGCGGGTGGCCCGGGTCACCGCGGGGGCGAGGGGCTCCCGGGGGGTCGGGTGATCACCTGTGTGGGCTCCGCGCGCAACGGCGCAAGTTCCTCGCGCTGCCGCGGGATGAGTCGGGGGCCACGATCGCGGTGGAGCATCGGGACCGGTTTGCCCGCTTCGGAGCGGAATACGTGGAGGCCGCGCTGTCGGCGCGGGGAGGCCGGCTGTTGGGGGTGGGCCCAGCCGAGGGTGACGACGACCTGGGGCGGGACATGACCGAGCTCCTCACCTCGATGTGCGCCCGGCGGGCCGTGGAACTCGCCTGTGATTCCGAGGTGCTGGCGTGACAGTGGGGGCCGGTACCGCCAAAGCGGCGGCCAGGATCGCCGCTGCCAGCGACGGGGTGCATCCACCTGCCCAAGCGCCGGGCAAACTGTCGCGCCGGGTGAGGCTGACCGGCGATTTCGAGGCTCACCGGGCGGCGGTCGAGGCCGTGACCGTCTGGTTTCTCTCCAGCCAGGCACACCCCGGCTGTGGTTGTCGACTGGTCGCCAAGCCCAAGCTCGACAAGATGCTGGTGGGCGCGGTCACCGGGGAACTGGTCGACCGGGACGTCAACGCGGCTCAAGACCTCCGCGACTGGCCGGACCATGCCAGTTGGGGCTCAGTTGGAGCCCCGGCCCCGTTCGCTCTCGGGCCATCTCTGGATGGCACAGGCGACGGCTCGGATGCTCGGACGACCGGGCACCCGGGGAGTGGAGGTAAGACCGGCGCTTCGGCGCGGGCGGTCCGCGGTGAGGCCAGAACCGAACTCAGCACTGGGCGAGGAACCCCGCGAGGGGTGCCCCAGCAGTGGGCTTGACTCAGGTTCACCCGGTGGCAACGGCCGGTGTGACGGCAGCCGAGCCCGGGGCCCACGCTGCTTGGGCGCCCAGGGCGACCTACCGCGTCCAGCTCGGACCGGGCTTCGGCTTCGCGGCGGCGCGCGCCATCGTTGCCTATCTGCACCGGCTCGGCATCAGCCATCTCTACTCCTCGCCCTACCTCCAAGCAGGGCCGGGCAGCTCTCATGGCTACGACATCGTCGACCCGCACCGGGTGAGCGACGGGTTGGGTGGCCCAGGGGAGCTGCAGCTGCTCCGCACCGCTCTTGGCAACCGCGGAATGGGCGAGGTGCTGGATGTGGTTCCCAACCACCTGGCTGTGGGGGGCAGAGAGAATCGGTGGTGGTGGGACGTGCTGGCATGCGGCCCGGCCAGCCCCTACGCCGGCTACTTCGACATCGACTGGGATCCGCCCGATCCAAGCCTGCGCGACCGCCTCCTGGTCCCAGTCCTCAGGGGTGACTACGGTCGGCTGGTGGGGACCTGTGAGATCCGCCTGGTTCGTGAGGGAGCCGCTGTGGAGGTCGCCTACGGGGAGTGGCGGTTCCCACTTTCGGCCCTCTCGGTCATCCACCTCTTGCGGCTGGCTGGGCAGCGCCTGGGCTTGGCTGACCCAGCGCTCACAGAGGCTGTCATGGCTGTGGCCACCGCCCCCGCGGCGGGGAGCGACGCTCCCGGCGGGGTTGGTGGCCCGGCGATCACGCTGGTGGCCGCCAGGATTGCTCAGGCGCCCGGGCTCAGGGACTCCCTCGACGCGATCCTGAGCGAGATCAACTCCGATCCAGAAAGGCTGGACGAGGTCCTCCAACTTCAGCACTACCAACTCGCGCCCTGGAGATCCGCCAACTGGAACCTCAACTACCGCCGGTTCTTCGACATCACCACCCTGGCGGGCCTGCGGGTGGAGGAACCCGATGTCTTCGCTGATCGCCACCAGCTGCTCCTGGGCTGGCTCGGTGCCGGCGAGGTCTCGGCCCTCCGAGTGGACCACATCGACGGGCTGTGGGATCCGCATGAATACCTCACCCGGCTGCGCGGCGCCTCCCCAGGCGCCTGGGTGGTGACCGAGAAGATCCTGGGAGCAGGGGAGCACCTCCCGAACTCATGGCCGGTGGCTGGTACCACAGGGTACGACTTCCTCCGGCTGGTTGGAGGTGTCCTCGTCGACCGCCGCGGGGAGGAGCCACTGACCGAGCTCTACCGCGACTTCACCGGCGAGCGGGACGACTTCGCCACGGTCCGGCAGCGGGCCAAGCGTGAGGTGCTCTCGGATGTTTTCGGCGGCGAGCTCGGCCGGCTGACGTCGCTGCTGGTGGAGATCTGCGCCCAGGACCGCCGCGCCCGTGACCACACCCGCTCTGAGCTGCGCGAGGCGCTCCTCGAGCTGGCGGCATCGTTCCCGGTCTACCGCACCTACGTGGACGCCAACTCAGCGGTCATCGACGCCGACAGCGCGGCCCGCATCGCGGAGGCGGTGGAGACCGCCCGGGACCGACGACCCAACCTTGAGCCCGGCCTCCTCACGCTGCTCTGGGATCTGCTGGTGGGCAGCGCCCCCGGCCGCCCCGCCCGCGAACTGCTGCTGCGTCTGCAGCAGCTCACGGGCCCGGTGATGGCCAAGGGGGTCGAGGACACCGCCTTCTACCGTTACTACCGCCTGATCTCCCTGAACGAGGTGGGCGACGATCCGGGCCAGTTCGGGGTCTCGCCCGCAGCCTTCCACCAGGCGATGGAGTGGCGGCAGCGGCACTGGCCGATGTCCCTCAACGCCACCTCCACCCACGACACCAAGCGCAGTGAGGATGTCCGGGTCAGAATCCACCTGCTGGCTGAGATCCCCGAGCCGTGGAGCACGACCGTGCGGCGCTGGGCCCGCCGCAATGGGCGCCACCGCCGGGGTGGGATGCCGTCGCGCAACGACGAGTACTACCTCTATCAGACCCTGGTGGGAGCCTGGCCAATCCCCCGGGACCGGCTTTCCGCAGTGCTGCTGAAGTCGGCTCGAGAGGCCAAACGACACACCTCATGGCAGTCTCCGGACCCTGTCTACGAACAGGCCCTGCTCACCTTCGCTGATACCTGTCTGACGGACCCGGTCTTCCGCTCAGACCTCAATGGGTTCGTGGCCTCACTGGTGAAGCCGGGACGGGTGAACTCCCTGGCCCAGACCCTGATCAAGCTCACCGCGCCCGGAGTCCCCGACATCTACCAGGGAAGCGAGCTGTGGGACCACAGCCTGGTCGACCCCGACAACCGCCGCCCGGTCGACTACGGAATCCGGCAACGGATGCTGGCGGAGTTGGCGGGCAGTTCCGCCGCGGCGATCATGGCGCGCTCCGACACCGGCCTGCCCAAGCTCTGGGTGACCAAGACCGCCCTGCAGCTGCGCGCCTGCATGCCCGGGGCATTCGGCCCCACGAGCACCTACCGGGCCCTCGGGGCGGTCGGACCCCACGCCGACCACGTGCTCGCGTTCTCCCGGTGCGATCGGGTGGTGACGGTGGTGCCACGCCTGACGATGGGCCTCGGGGGTGGGTGGGAGGGCACCACCCTGCCCCTGCCGCCGGGCCGGTGGCACAGCGAGCTGGACGGCCAGTCCTTCGAGGAAGCCACGGTCGCCGTGGCCGATCTCCTCAGGCTCTTCCCGGTCGCGCTCCTCACCAGAACATCGGCCTGAGGCTCAGGAGGCGGTCAGGCCAAAGCCGGGTGGACAGCGGTGGCCCGGAGGCCCAAGCGCCTGCCGGACGTGCCTCAGGTGGGGATGCCGGTCGGGGATCGCTGCCCGCGCGCGGTCCCGGTCCCCGCGACCGCATGGGAAGTGGGCTCCGCCTTCGACTCTTCCCAAATCAGCCAAGCCGCCCTGAGCAAAGGGAACGCCACGATCAATGCCAGGATCCCCCAGCCCCACCAGGGGAGGGCGGCCCGCAAGTCCACCAGCACCGGGCCTCCCGGGCGTGGCACCAGCGCGGAGAACGCCCTGGCATGTCCCGCCAGCAGCAGCCCCAGGTAGTGTCCCTGAATCGACACCGCGGCGGGCAAGATGCCCGTGGACACAATGTACGTGTGGACCAAACCCTTGGCGGCTACCGCCGTCACCACCTGCCCATCAACCAGGAAATGCCCGATCCACACGGGGATCGCAACCGCCGATGCGATCACCAGTCCTCCCAGCCACCTCGCCCGCTCCCGGGTCACCGCCATCCGCAACATCCCCCAGGCGCCCGCCAGGAACACCCAGATGGGCAGTGCCAGCAACGCCCATCCCAGGCCCGGGAACCATGCCACCGCCACCGCGTTCACATTGGCCTTGGTGATGGTCCAAGGGTCGTCATCGCCATCCAAGTAGCCCTTGGTGTGAAAGCCGTCGACCCCGTTGCCGCT
>JAKAWF010000229.1 GCA_021817025.1 bacterium | reverse complement strand
TCCAACTTCCTCACCCAACTACTTCTCGCCGGAGGCAGCGGCTGGGCGTGGCCACCGACCAATGCCGAACGGTGACCTGAGTTCACGATGGGAGCCAAGGAGTCACAAGAACAAGCCGCCGAGAGAGCTCAGGAGCCTCGGAACGAGCGGCCCCCGACCCCCAGCGCCTCGGCCCCAGCGCCACCGCGGACCCGCTCACTGGCGCGAAGACTGCGCGATTGGGATTTCGGAGAACGACACCCGTGGGGCCGTTGCGGGACCGCAGGTGGATCCATTGCTTGACCGCGGGTGGGTCTATTGCCTGGCGTTCGACAATTGGGGCGGTTGTCAGTGGCGGACGAGGCGGTCCTCCAGGTGCTCGGTGGCCAGGGCGCGGACAGCGGCAGCGATCGCATCGATCCCGCTGGGACGGCGTGAGAACCGGGACGAGAGAGCGATCAGCACGCCCGGATGGTGCCCACCGGCGGTCAGTCGCTCGGCGGCTAGGCGAGCGAGGTCCGCGACATTCTCGGTGAGCAGCACCTAGCCGTCCGCTGCCGCTGCAGCCAGGAGGTCGGGGTCCGACCGTCCGCCGAGTCCCAGCTCGCCAACGCTGGACGCATCAATCCCACCGCCGCGTAACGCCTGGGAGAGGGCCGGCGGGTGCACCTCGTCGAGCAGCAGCTTCAAGATTGTGATGCGGCGGCTGTTTCCCGGCGGTGCAGCTCGATACGGGCCTCGATCTCGTCTGGGTAGGCGGCTCGGTACCGCAGCGCCGCATCGATCTGAGGCCGGGTCAGAACCGAGTCCTCGACGAGAGCGGCTGCCGGATCCGGCTCTGCCGACAGGTCCCCAACCCACATCGCGACCTCCCGCACGTCGGGCCGCCGATCAGCCCGGCGCGCCGGCCGCTGAGGCCGTCCCGGAACGTGATCAAGGGATGCCCATCGCGCCGGACGCCCTCATCCGCGTACCGCCGCAGGCGATCCGACAGGGTCTCGCCCGCAGGCGAATCCCCTGAGCCAGACTGTCCTTCAGGCAGATGGACACCTTCTCAGCCACGTATGCGTTGTGGCACAACGTCCCCAACATCCGGCGCCGGGAGCAGAAGGAAGCTGCCGAGTGGCGCCTGGCGATCTACCGGCCCGCGAACAGCGTCCCGTGCCGCGGGCACCCGGTGGCACTCGTCCATCAGGGTTGGGACGGTCCCCAGTGGGGCCCACGCTGAGGTCGGCATTTCCGATCTGCCAGATCGTAGGACCGTCAAGTTTCCGTACCGTGGGGGTCCGGACAGAGCCGATGAGCGTCTCCCCAACCGTCTTGGCTTGTTGCTTGTCCCGGATCCGCGCGCGCCCTTGGCGGGGCGCACTGTGGATTGAGGCCTGTGCCTCGAGAGGCCCCAAGATGGCTCAATGCGATCGGTGATCATGTTCCGACACGGCAAGTCCGACTGGCAGGCCGACACGGCTGGAGACGACCGGCTGCGACCGCTGTCCCGACGTGGGCAGAAGACCGCCCGGACGATGGGGAGGTTCCTTGCCCGGGCTGGCGAAGTTCCTGACGCCGCGATCACGTCCCCAGCGTTGCGGGCGACAGAGACGCTGCGTCTGGCGATGGAGGCGGGCGGCTGGAACTGCCCGGTGCGAATCAACGAAGGGCTTCTTGGCGACGTCAGGGCCGTGATCGAAGAGATCCGCACGGAGGTGACGGCCACCGAGGTGCTCATCATCGTGGGCCACGAGCCCACCTGGTCTGAGACCGCCGGGTTCCTCATCGGCGGGGGGTCGCTGAGGCTACCAACGGGGGCGCTGGCAAGAATCGACCTCGACATCGACGAATGGACCAACGTGGGGCGCGCCAGCGGTCGGCTCTCGTGGTTGGTTGGGCCACGCCTCTTCCCCGAGAAGAGCTTTGACTTCGCCGATTAGGATGCTCACCCCAAACCTGGCAGCGAGGGGTGCTTGCGGAGCCCAAACCAACGACGGACCCAGGTGCTGACAGCCGGCTTCCGGAACCGACCGCCGACGGTTACAGATGCGCCTCCGGGGCCAAGGACCTCGAACCGGGAGGAAACGGGCAGGATGGTCCCGTGCCGCCTCGCCGGCCGCGATGGGCACAGGAATACGTTTCGGGGACGCGAGGGTCGCGTGGGCCCGCCTCTGGAGGCAGAGCGTGCCCAGGACCTGGCTGCCAGGATGATGGGCCTACTGGTTCGCGCCGTCGCGGACGCATCGGGCCATGTCCTTGGTGGTGCAAGCTGAAGGCAGACCTTCAGCGTTGACACGACGACCAGTCACGGCCGGGCGAACGCCAGAACCGCCTGGGCGAGGGCGCGGAAGCCGTTGACCGTGGCCAGGACATCACCGGGAACCTCGAGGGAGTGATCGGCATTGGGCAGCACCAGCGAGTCGGCGGCCAGTGCCTCGCGCACTGTCTCGTGGTGGTCGGGGACGTGGAGCGGGTCAGCCCCGCCTGCAATGAGAAGCGACCGCCAACCGTGGGCGACTGCTCCCGCGCGGACCGGCTCCTGTCCGAAGATAGGAGTTACCCATACGGCTTCGACCTGCGCGGCCATCTGGCTCGTGACCTCGAGCGAGGCCAAGACCACCGTCCCGATGGACTTCGCAAGGAAGGTGACCCTCGTCGGCTGGGCTCGGTCCACCAGTGTGGCGACCTGGGTGGCGACCGAGTCGCGGAAAGCAACCTCCCACTCCGTCTCGTTCGCGCCCGGGGGCCTGGGCGGATACTCGACGACGACGGTCTCGGCTCCCATCTCCTCGAGCGCCAAGATCGGAATGTGAAGTGCCGGCCCTTCGACTCCGTAGCGTTGCCCTGGGAGCACGACGACCAAGTGCGGAACCACGTGACCCAGTATGCGCCGGGCCGGTTGTCGGCGGAGCCCCGGCCCCCATCACTGCGCCCGGCCGCAGGTGTCTGGTGGGTCTGGAGCCCGGTGATCGGTCAGCAGAACGAGATCAGCCGGTGCGACGCCAGCTGTAGAGATGGTCCCAGGTGGTGGGGGAGGAGGGCGGGGTGATCCGAGTCGGCCCTGATGGCCTGGCCCACCACCCAAGGTGCCTGATCGTGGACGGCTGGGGAAGCCGGGGTGCCGCCGACGACATCCGCACCCGCGAGTCCTTCGCCAGCGCTTGGAGCCAGTGCCACGACCCGGCAGGTCGGCGATTGCCCGGCTTGCCTCCGCTCCCTTAACTTGGGCTGATGGACAGTTGGCCCCTCTACGGGGTCAGGATCCGCACCGCGCGGCTGGAACTCCGCCTGCCGGACCTGGACCTGCTCGACGAGCTGGCCCAGCTGGCGGCCCGGGGCATCCATGATCCGGACATCACGCCGTTCAGCGACTCGTGGACCGATCAGCCCTCACCTCAGCTGGAGCGGTCGGTATTCCAATACCACCTGCTCCAGATCGCCCAGTGGCGTCCAGAGCGGTGGTGCTTCAACGCGGTCGTGATCCATCAGGGGCGAGTGATAGGGATCCAGGACCTGGAGGCGGAGGAGTTCGCGGTCAGGCGAAGCTTCGACACCGCTTCGTGGCTGGGTCGAGAGTACCACGGCCTGGGCTTCGGCAAGGAGATGCGGGCGGCCGCCCTTCATCTCGGCTTCGCTGCCCTCGGGGCTGAGGAGGCCCTGACATCGGCGTTCAGCGACAGTGCCGCGTCGCTCGGAGTGACGCGGCACCTCGACTATGAGGAGAACGGAACTCGGCGCGCGGCCCGTGGCGGTCAACCCGCCGTTCGCCGCTCCTTCAGGCTGACCCGCGAACGGTGGTTGGGCCAGAGGCGGCCCGAGGTCATTGTGGAGGGAATCGAACCCTGCTTTGAGCTGTTCGGAATCGTCCAAGGGCCGGTGGCAGATCGACTTGAGGAACCCTGAGAGATCGGGGATCGGGAAGACCCGGGAGAACCTTGTGACGCTCAGGACTGAGTGGCAGACGGCCTTCGGCACGACGGCCGACCAACGGTGTCATGCCGGCCCACCAGACTTCCGCGGTCGCCAGCTTGCCGGGCATGGGACGTGAGGCGGTTCTCCCTGGCACTCTGGCTGGCGGCGGCTGGCCCGGGTGGTGTCGTCCTAGCCACGGCGGCAGGGCAGCGCCGACCGCCAGCTGACACAGCCCATTGACAGCAGGCGGCCAGGCCATTGACGGTCCGCCGAGCCGAGGGTACCGGCGATGGCATTCGCCCCTCTTCCCACAGCGGCGGAGGAGCAGCTGGCAGGCCAGGCTCGGGAGGCGGTGTCACACAGGGCTTGCCAGCCGACCCGGACCGGCCGTGGCAGCCATGGGGACAGGGCACTTCGCCCGTACCAGCTGGGACAAATCTCCGGGCCGTTGGCTATACTCACGCCTGGCTCTGAGATTTCCCGGAAAGGCGTCTAGGGACCAATAGACACCGGAATCGGGTCGGAGCACTGATCTCGCGGGAGTGGCGCAGTGGTAGCGCGTCTCCTTGCCAAGGAGAAGGTCGCGGGTTCGAATCCCGTCTCCCGCTCCAGCCCCAATCTCGAAGTGGGCTGAAGTGAGAATTGAGCCGGCCGTGACTGGCTCTCTGCCATGGCCCAGATCCAAGAGAGAAGAGGTCTTGGTAATTGGACGCTTTCCTATATCAAAAGTGCTCTAAGCCTGATAGCATGGGGTGATCGGACTGGTGCTGGAGGATGACCCATGACTCCATCGGAGGCGACCGCCCGACCAGAGCTGGTGGAGTTGCCCCGTAGCCGGTTCGCGGATCGCGTGGTCCCGGCGGCACCGCCCAGCCGGGGGCTGACACCCTGGGAAGCGGCGTGGGCCGCGTTCCTGGACCACAAGCGTACCGAGGTATCGGAAGGGAGCATCCGCGGGGTCTTCCTCTGGGCGGCGGTCCGGATTGACCAGTACCGGCAGGCGGTCACGCCGCCGATCCAGACCCCAGCCGATTTCAGCGACGAACACATGTACCACTTCGAGGAAGCGCTGGTGAAGGCGGGGCTGACTGCGGCATCTCGAGTGAAGATTGTGCGGGGCGTGCTCGGACCATTCCTGCGGTGGTGCCAGAAGGGACGCCATGGGGTGCAGGAATGGAAACGGGACGTCCCTGAGCTGCCCAGGATCAAGCTGGAGAAGTGGCAGCCGCCCCGCTTGACCGACGACGAGATCGCCCGGGTGCTGGCGCACTGCGGCAACGAGCGCGATGACTTCCTGATCCGATTCGGGCTGATGACTGGGTTGCGTGTGGGAGAGATCGGGGCTGCCCGTGGCCTGGACGAGCAGAATCACCACCGCGACAGCTTGCTCAAGGTCTCCAGCGTGAGCCGCGACTACACCAGCATGTACGTGTACGCGCCCAAGACCAAGACCCACAGGACCGTGCCGATCCCCCGCGAGCTGAGCCCCGTGCTCAGGGACTATGTCGATCGGGTCCGGCCGAAGGGCACCAGGTGGGAGGCCCTATTCCTCACCTTGCGCCGGGACGGGGCGGAGCCGGTACCCCTGACGACCGACGGGATCAAGGTTCTGTGCACTCGCCTCCGCCATCAATCCGGGGTGGAGCGCTTTCACTACCACAATCTCCGCCACACCTACGCTCGGGTCATGGCGGCCGCCGGGATGTCGCCGTGGGACCTGCAGCAGGTCATGGGCCACGCAAGCATCACGACCACGATGCGCTACGTCGACCTTGAACACCCAGCCGTGGTGCGCAACGCACGAGCGATCGTGTGGGACGTGCCTTGGGCTCACACCCAACGGCGGCTCAGGGCGCGAGAGTGAGATGGGTGCGTCCCTTCTCGGGGGCGGCGGTTCCAGCACGAAGGCGGGCCCAGACCACAGTCGGCGGGGTGAGCCGTCCATGCTCCACTGAGACTCGGAGGGCACGCAGCAGCCGCTTGCGCGGCTGAACATCCCGTTGGGCCTTGTCGTCCAGACCGTCAATCGCCTGAGCAACCTCCTCGTCGCCGACGTTCGGGTCAAGAACGAGCGCCAA
>JAKAWF010000228.1 GCA_021817025.1 bacterium | reverse complement strand
TACGGTTGGTGACCGTCACCCGGCAGGCGACCACTGTCGGACCGGACTTGGCGTACTCCACCTGGACGTCGAAGTAGCGGCCGTCTTGGAAGTAGCCGAGGTCCAGAAGCTTGAGCTCGGGGCCGGGCGCCCGGTTGCGCTCCCTGAGCTCCCGGTACGGGAAGGCGGCCATGGGGTAGCGGTAGACGGCGGCCAGGTAGCTGGAGTCTGGCAGGGCGTCCAGGTAGTGCCAGTACTCCTTCACGTCCTCGCCGTGATTGCCCTCGGCGTTGGTGAGCCCGAAGAACCTCTCCTTGAGGATCTCATCGGCCCCGTTCCAGAGACCTAGCCCCAGACAGACCCGCTGGCCGCGGTCTGATATCCCCAAAAGACCGTCCTCGCCCCAGCGGTAGGCTCGCAGCCGGCTGTGTTCGAAGGGGAAGTAGGCCCAGGCGTCTCCGTCCGCGCTGTAGTCCTCGCGGACGGTCCCCCACTGGCGGAGGGAGAGGTAGGGGCCCCACAGTCCCTCGAGATCGTCGGCCGGGGCAGATCCGGCATAAGAGGGAGTCTGGGACACCACGGGATTGTCGCAGTCGCAGGCCGGTCAGGGGCGGGGACCGTCGCGGCGTGCCCGCCGGTTCGGGGCGCCATCGATGGTCAGGGCCAGGGCGGGGCAGGCTGCGAGGGTGCGGCGGGCCCGGCGCCCCAGCTGGCGGGGAACCGGGTCGGCGGTGATCATCGGATAGCCGAAGTCATCGAGGGCGATCATCTCGGGCAGCATCTCGGCACACAGTCGGTGGCCCACGCACAGGGTGGGGTCCACGTGCAGGTAGTGCTGGCTCACAGCGCCGGCGCCACGGTCATGGGAAGGGGCAGACTCGAGCGCTGATGGCCGCTGCACCGCCCCTGTCGGTGACTCTCAAGCTCATCGGAGAAGGCACGGGCGGCCGACCGGGACAGGTTAACCGCCCCGTCCGGGTGGCGGCAGGCGCCCCTGCCCTCGATCTGGTCGCCCCAACGCTCCAGCCGGGCCAGGGCCGATACCGACCCGCTACGGGCCGCCTCCTCCAGGGCCGACGCAAGGGCGGGCAGGCCGTACTGGCAGGGGCCGCACTGACCAGCCACCTGTGCCGCCAACCAGGCGACCACCCGGGCCGACTCCCAGACCCCGCAGCTGTCTTTGGACAGGAGGTGGAGCACACCTGCGCCAGGAGACGCGCCGGCCCGGCTCAGGCTCGCCCGGGACAACCCCAGATGCTGAATCTCTGGGGACCTGAGCCAGGAGCCAAAGTAGCCCCCCACCAGCAGCGCCACCGCGGTGGGATCGGCTACCCCGACCTCCAGGAGCTGGTGAAGTGGGGTGCCGACCGGCACCTCATAAACCCCCGGAGCTTCCACCGCACCGCTCAAGGTGACCAGCATGGTGCCAGGCTCCTCATCTGTCCCCTCCTGGCGGAACCACTCGGGTCCGAGGCGGACGACCAGGGCCAGGTGGGCGAGGGTCTCGACGTTCTGCACCAAAGTTGGGATTCCCCGCCAGCCGCGGTCGACGACCCGGGGGGGCTGGTAGCGGGGCAAGGCCGGCCCTCCCTCCAGCCAGCGGATTAGAGCCGTCTCCTCTCCCCCGACGAAGTTCTCGGGCCCGCGCACGACCTCTACCTGAGCGGGTAGATCCTCACGCTCCCCAAGTGCCGCCTCCACCGCCCTGATCGCCGGTGGTGAGTGACCGACCACGAAGGCGCTACGAGCCCCTAGGACCCGCAGCGCCACCTCCAGTCCATCCAAGACAAGGTGGGGACGGAGCCGGAGGAGAAGGTCATCCTTGGCAGCCGCTGGTTCGGTCTCGCTGCCGTTGACCACCACCACCGCGCCGGGTCCGTGGCGGCGGACCGCATTCAACTTCTCAAAGGTAGGGAAACCACCGCCGCCGCGTCCTCGCAACCCGGAGCGCCTCACCAAGCCCAGCAGCTGCTCTGGCCGGGCCCGGCTGGTCCAGGTTGAGATGTCGCCACCGAACCTGGTCGCGTGCTGGGCCAGTGGCTCTGGCCCATCCAACTTGGCTCCGGCGAGCAGCCGCTGCTGCCAGGGTCCGCGCCGGGTAACTGCCAGCTCGAGAGCCACGGACTCCAGCGCCAGGCTCACGAGCCACCGCTCCCGTCGTCGCCACCAGACAGCGCGGGGGTCGTGCCGAAATAAAAGGACCCCGTCACCGACGAGGCGGGCACCGGCCCGTTCAGAGTGAGCTGCGCCGACACCGCCGCTGACCCAGACGAGGCCAGGCTGAGCAGAAGGTTCCCAAAGCGGACCCCGACGACCTGGCCGGTGTAGGCCGCAGCTCCGTGGGCGGGACGGTAGGTCGCGGTCCCCGAGCTCACGGTCAGGGCGCCGTCGGACCCCTGGCTGGCACTCATCAGCACCACCAGCTCCCCGCCTGGCCCACCCTCGACCCGACCCGAGATCCGGATCGTATCTCCCTGTCCGGCCACCGAGGAGACGGCTGTGCCCGCGAACGCGGCGGTGAAGTGCGAGGTGCCGGACCCTGCGCCACCCGCAGTGGGTGCGGGGGTGCCCCTGACCGCCAGAGCCGTGGTGGGCGTGCCGGCTCGTTTGGCCCATCCACTCTGCAGCGGCCCCGCCGCCGACCACGCGATGGCCGCCATGGGAGCCACCACCGCCACCGCCATGAGCAACCCCCGTGCGGCCGGTCCGAGGTGCACGGCCCGCGCCAGCCGGAAGACCACCGCCGACGCCACCAGGCCCACGCAGGCCATCTCGAAGACGAACACCCAGATGATCCTGGTGTCGGTGCCGGTGCCCAAGGAGTGGAGCACGGCCACCGGCCACGACAGATAGCTGAGCCAGTGGATGAGCCGCCAGGGGCGTGGACGGAGGTGGGCCCGGAGCAGGCTGGTTACCACGACCGCGGCCAGGATATCAAGGCTGAGGGTGCCCATCCCCAGCCAGAACGGCCGGTAAGTGCTCACGAACGGCACCAGCGCCGCCCACCAGCCCACCGGTATGAACGGGTCCAGTTCGATTGTCACCACATGGATGGTCAGCAGCACCACGGCCAAGAGGGCCAGATTGCGGTGCACCGCCTGGACCGCGAAACGCGGCCAAGTGCGCGGGTGCCAGCCTCCCTGGATGGAGATGCCCAGGACTAGGTTGGCGGTGAGCACGCCAAGCAGGACCAGCCCGCTCCCACGCGCCAGGTACCAGAGCGTCGTCGGACTCCCCAGAGCAGCGACCATGCTCAGGCGGCTCCGGAGACCGTCAGATGAGGGAGCTCGTCGCCTTCGGCGGGCCAGCCACCAATGTGAACCGCCAGCCCTTCTCTGGTGACCAACCTCGCGGCCACCCCTGATCGTTCCAAGAGCGCTACCCCTCGCTCTCCTCCAACCAGGGCCGCTGTGGCAAGGGCGTTGGCCTCAAGGCAGGTGGACGCGACCACGGAGACGGTGCGCCACCGTCCCTGGGCCGGAAGCCCGGAGCGGGGATCTATGAGGTGGTGCAGTTCCCGCCCCTGGCGCACCCAGCGGCGCACCACCTTGGAGGACGTTGCCAGGCCACGAGCCGACAGGGCCACGTTCTGCCCAGGTTGCCCAGCCAAAGCTTGATGATCGTCACCGACCCGGACCGTCCAACCCCCTTCGGGGACCGGGCCGGCGGTGGCGATGTCACCACCCAGGCTGACCAGGCATGGGGCAGCTCCCGCGGTCGCAGCCAGGGTTGCGGCCCGGTCCGCGGCCGAGGCCTTTGCGGTAGCTCCCAGGTCGAGAATCAGCCCGGGCGGCCGCTGGAGCGTAGACCCGCTCAGCCGCACCCGCCACCACCCGGGAGCGGGGATCCCGAGGTGGGCCTCCCCAGCCGACGACCGATCCACCTCGGCGAAGTCACGATCGTACCCAGCCGCCAACATGGCCGCCCCTATCGTTGGGTCGAGCAGCCCGTCGGTCCGCTTGGCGAAGCGCAGCGCCTCCGACAGCAGCCCTGCGAATTCTGGGCTGACCACAACGCACCCTCTGGAATCGGCATTGACCATGGACAACTCTGAGTCTGGCCGGAATCGACTGGCCAGCTCATCGACGCGGGAGATGACCTGGTCGGCGGCTTCCAGCGCCACCTGGAGCTCGTCCCCGTCGCCGATCAAGACGCTGGCCGTGGTCCCCAGTGCCCGGCGCCAGGCGCCCTCGATGCCTGACGGAGTGGTCAGACGAGCCCAGGCGGCGGCCACCTCATGAACCGCCGGAGGTGACTGCCGGGGGCGCGGTGGACGGCGCTGGGGCGACGCCGGGGCCTGACGTCCCGCCCCCAAGCGGCGAGCCCACGCCGGATCCTGTCGCCGGGGTGGAGACCTGGGGGCCGGCGGTGGTGGTGCGGCCCGGGAGGGCGGTGGCAACCGCGCCGGCCACCGCGGCCGTAGCCACCATCGCCGCCAGGGTTACCCACACGGTCGCGCGCCGCACCAGCGACTCCCCTCGGGTCCGGTCTCCCCCGTCGAAACCAGAAACAAGTGGCATGTCGCCATGGTGCCACGGAAACCTGGGGACTGGGCATGGAGATCGCTGGGAGTCTCCTGGGCAGCGGATAACGCAAGTGCATTGCGCAACCAGCTTGCTTTATGTATGATTGGTCCATGGGCCGGAAACCGAAGATCGCAGGAGCTGTCCAGGAACTCATGGCAGCTCGCGGGCATCACGCCTGGACGCTTGAGGAGCTGCGTCAGGCCCTGGCCATGAAGGGCGTCAAAACAGACTTCTCATCTGTCTTTCGGGCCACCGTCCGGCTGGAGATGGAGGGCACTCTGCGGCGGGTTGAGCTGGACGACGGACGGACCCGGCTCGAGATCCGCGACGAGCACCACGATCACTTTCAGTGCGAGCGCTGCAGCGAGGTGCTGGCGGTGCCCTGCGAGGCGTCCAGCGCCGCGCTCAGGGCCCTCGAGGAGGGCACCGGACTGGTGATCCGTGACCACCACATGGTTCTGACCGGGATCTGCCGGGTATGCCGAGAGGTCGAAGGCGGGCTGCCCACAGCCGCTGGACAAGTGGGGGTGAACTCGTGATCGCCGCGGTCATCAATCTCTGGAACCCGGTTCATGTCGCTGGCCTGGCGATCCTGGTAACCGCCCTGCTTCTGGGGATGGTTCACGGGATCACCCCCGACGAGCACACCTGGCCGATCACTTTCAGCTATGCGATCGGTAGCTACTCCACCAAGAAGGGGATTCGAGCCGGACTCATCTTCTCGGCCGCCTTCACCCTCCAGCGAGCCCTCGCCAGCGAGCTGGCCTACCTCGGGTTCAGCCGGATCCTGACCTACGGCCAGGCCGACTACGCGATCTACGTGGTGGTGGGAGCCTTGATGATCTGGGCAGGCCTCCTCATCGTCCGCAAGGGACGCCTGCCCTTCCACTTCCACCTCCACATCCCCGGCCTGCGCCAGGAGCACGAGGCGGCCCGGCCGGAGTCCGAGACGGCGGGCGAGTCCCCGGCGTGGGTCAAAGACCCCAGGCCCTGGATGCCCGCCCTCCACGGCTTCATCGCCGGCTGGGGCTTCGGCGCCTTCGCCATCATCATCTACACCGTCCTTGCCCCTGCCATGCCGTCGGCCGCTTTCGGCTGGGTTCCGGGAGCCATGTTCGGGCTGGGTACGACCATCATCCAGGTGCTGGCCGGTGCCGTCTTCGGCCGGATCGCCGCCGGCCGCGGCCTTACCCCAGAGGCAATCCGCCAGGTGGCGCTCACCGTCGCCGGCCGAACCCTTACCTGGGGAGGCATGGCGTTTGTGGTGGGAGGCGCCTTCGGGCTGGCCTTTCCCCAGCTTGCCAACCTCAGCGTCGAGACCGGCATCCACATCCACAACCTGGACCAGCTGGGCCTGCCCATCTTCTTGGTGATGTTCTCGGTGATCGGCATCGGGGTGACCACCATGATCACGGAGACCAGGGCCTGGACCAGGCGACTTCGGGCGGCCGCTGCCACCTCACAGTGAAACCGTTCCTGCTGAGTGCCCATAAGACACCCGGT
>JAKAWF010000227.1 GCA_021817025.1 bacterium | reverse complement strand
GGGGGGGCGGGGGGGGTGGGAGAGGGCACGCGCCGGCCAGTGGTTCTGCCAGGGCGACGTGGGTTTCTCCGGCGGCAATCCATCGGCCCGGATCCGGCTCTCAGAGGCAGGGGAAGCCGATGCTCTGCGCCTGCGCATCCCAGCTGTCGGCAAGCTCAGGGAACTCTCGGGCGGAGCCGAGTGGGCGGCGATCCATCTGGAGGGCTTCTGCGCCGGCCGGGAGCGCAACCGCCAGAAGTCGAGCCGCCGGGCGGGCCTCGCCCGGGTGCTGGGACCCTTGGAGAGCGCGGCCTCGGCCAGGCTCCGATGGCAACGGGATGCCGCGGCGTGGGGCGATGGCTCCCACCCCGGGGTGAGGCGCCCACCATCCACGCCCTGCCAAGCCAAGCTGGCCTCCGGTCCCTTGAGTGTGCGGGTCTTCTGGAGGGAGCGCACCGGCGGGCGGTGTGTGGGAGCGAGCTTCGCGCCAGTCGACCTGGCCTGAGCCCGGCCACGTCATGCTGGGAGTGGACATCAACCCCGACCACCTGGCCTGGTCGCTGGTGAACCGGTCGGGGAGCCAGGCTGCCTGGGGGAGGATCGTCCTGCCGCTCACCGGGGAAGCCCGTCACGACGCCGAGGCGATCGGGGTGGCGGGGCTGGTTGCCCTCGCCAAGTCGGCAGGGGCGGCGATCGCCCATGAGCACCTCGACTTCTCCCGCTCGCGGGCAGGACAGCGCCGTTCCACCTGGGACCGTGGTGGGTTGTGCCTGAGACGGCACTCGGCCCCGGCGACGGAGCCTCCAGGCAAGGATGGGAGCCGGGCTCGCACACGTGCCCTTGGCTCACCGTGCCGCCGCCCGGGGGAAGAGATGCTCGCGTTGGCCCAAGTCGGCCAATGCGGGACGTAACGGCCGGCCCGGCATACTGCCTCGACCTGTGGCCGCTGCCGCCTCCGCCGGAGACCGCCCGTGATGGCGAGTCGGGCAGGCTCCCGGGTCAGCTTCCGACCCTGGCGGTCGGGTTGGTCGGCGTCGGGGTGATGGTCTTGCTCCTCGCCATGGTGATGGTGTTCGTGGTCAACTGAGATGGCATCCGATCACGCTGACAGCCGCGCCGAGCTCATGGCCGCGCGGATCGCGGCCGGGGTCCTGGCCCACCTGAGGGTCACCTGCCGGTGGCGGCTGCCGCTGGCGGGTGTGGCTGTCGCTGGCCCGCTGGTGCCGGCGGGCTCGGTGGCGGGGCTGCTCGCCAGCCAGTGACAGGGCCTCAGCCCTGCCCGGCTCACCCGTGGCTGGCCGTCTCGAAGCCTCCGAGCGGGAACCACAGCGGACCAAGGTGCTCGGCTCGCCGGCCCGGGTTGGCATCAAACGTCATCTGCAAGCGCGTTTCCATGGTCCGCGAGCCAGTTTCTGATCTCAAATCTGACCGGTTCCGCGCTACGGCCGCCAGACGGTCTGGATGTTGGTGAACTCCCGGATTCCGAAGCTGGCGAGCTCGCGGCCGAAGCCGCTCCGGCGGACGCCACCGAACGGTATCCGGGCGTCGGAGTGGGTCATGCCGTTGACGTAGACGCCACCGGTGTCCAGCCTCGCGGCCAGCTGCACCCCGTGCTCGGGGTCCGCGGTCCAGATGTTGCCGCCCAGTCCGTAGCGGGGATGGTTGGCGAGCAGGACACCCTCGTCCTCGGAGGAGAAGCGAGTGAAGGCCGCCACCGGCCCGAACGTCTCCTCGTCGAACACGGCCATCCCCGGGGTAACCCCAGTCAGCACCGTGGCCGGGTAGAAGAACCCCGGGGGATCGAGCGTCTCTCCGCCCAGGACCACCTTGGCTCCGGCGTCCACCGAGCGGCGCACCTGTTCCTGCAGCCGCTCACGCAGATCCCGGCGCGCCAGCGGACCGAGGTTGACCGCCGGGTCCATGGGGTCGCCCAAGCGCAGGCTCTTGGCCACGGCCAGGAATCGCTCCAGGTACTCATCGGCGACCGCCTCAGCCACCAAGAAGCGCTTGGCGGCGATGCAGCTCTGGCCCGCGTTCTGGAAGCGGGCGCGCACCCCTACCTCGGCCGCCTGACCCAAGTCCGCATCCTCCAGGACCAGAAAGAAGTCGGAACCGCCGAGCTCCAGCACCGCCTTCTTCAGTTCGCGTCCCGCCAGGGCGGCGACCTGGCTGCCGGCCGCGTCGCTACCGGTCAGCGTCACCGCCCTGACCCTGGGGTCGGCCAGCAGTCCCGGGACCGGCTCGGTGCCGGTGACCAGAGCCGTCAGGGAGCCGTCGGGGAAGCCCGCCTCGCGGACCAGCCGCTCCAGAGCCAGCGCGGACCCGAAGGTGGTGGGCGCGTGCTTGAGCAGGCCCGAGTTGCCCGCCATCAGGGCGGGCGCCAGGAAGCGCACCACCTGCCAGAGGGGGTAGTTCCAGGGCATGATCGCCAGCACCACCCCCAGGGGGCGGAAGGCGACGAAGCTGCGCGGGGAGTCCGAGGGGGCCGGCTGGTCCCGCAGGAACTCCTCGGACTGGTGGGCGAAGTACTGGCAGGAGATGGCGCACTTCTCCACCTCGGCCTGGGCCTCAGCGATCGGCTTGCCCATCTCGGAGGAGACCTGCTCGGCCAGGGCGTCGTGCTCCTGCCGCAACCGTTGCGCCAGCTCCAGCATCCGCTCCGAGCGCCAGGCGATGGGCTGGCGCGAGTTGATCGAGAACGCCTCCTGGGCCCGGTCCAGGGCGCGGGCAACCTCCTGCTCCGACATCGCAGGGTACTCCGCGACCACCGCCTCAGTTGTCGGGTTCACACTCCGGAACATCAGACCTCCCCCCATGTCCATCTTCACGCACCTCCCGGTCGGGCCGCGCCCATCCGGCTGGGATCAGTGTGGGGCGGTCCGGGAGCGTAGTGCACCACCGAGTCTGCCAGACGGCGGTGCAGGAGCCCCCGGTCGGCGAGCACCAGAAGGTGCGCCTCCGACTCGAACACCGCCAGCATCTGGTTGAACGGGTCCAGTGTCGAGAAGTGGAGACGGCGCCTGGTCCAGGGCAGCGCCTCGGCCACCTGGCGGGCCGTGCGAGCCCCCTCCAGCGCCACCTCGAGGCAGGCCTCGAGCCGCAGCCGGTGGTGCTCCCAGAGCTCGTCAACCCGTCCTCGCAGGTCGGAGAAGACCGGGCCGTGGGCGGGCAGAACCAGGCGGGCCGGCAGCTCCCGCACCCGCTCCAGAGAGGTGAGGAAGCTGGCCAGCGGGCTGTCCCCAGTTGGCAGTTCCACCCCCAGCGAGGGGGTTATCTGGGGCAGCACGTGGTCGCCCGCGAAGAGGATCCCGCGGCCCGGGTCGAATAGGCAGAGATGTCCCCGGGTGTGGCCGGGGGTTGGGATCACCTCCAGCTGGTGGCCGTCCTGGAGGAGCAGCTCGCCCCCGGCCAGCAGGGTGTCTGGCAGCGGCGGCAGCCAGCCGTCCTCGGCTGCGGGCTGGGCCGACAACCGCTGGGCCACATCGTCGGCCGCGGCTTCACGCAGCCGGTCCAGGGAGGCCGCCCGGGCACGCACCGGATCCCTGGCAAACGCCTCCAGGGTGGCCTGGTCGCCGCGCCCCAAGGAGACCCACGCCCCCGACTCGGCCCGCAGCTGTCCGGCCAGGCCGAGGTGGTCGCGGTGCACGTGGGTCGCGAATATCCCCCGCACCGAGCTGATTCCTGAGCCCAGCTCGCGCAGCGCCTCGCCCAGGCGCAGGCGGGTCTCCGGGCGGTCCCATCCGCTGTCGATCAGGAGGTAGCCCCCGGCGCTGCGGATCAGGTACGCGTTGACAGCCCGGAGGGCGTCCCCCGGGAGGGGGAGCGGGCAGCGGAAGATCGAGTCCGCCACCTCCTCGAGGGCGGGCTCGGCCCACTGGTAGCGGTTTGCGGCCTTGCTGCTCAGCTGGGCGCCGCCTCTGCCGCGGCGGCGGCCGGCGAGCTCGAGGCGGCCATGATCACCCGGCTGACCCGAGCCAGGTCGACCGCGTGGTGGCTGCGGATCTGAAGCTGACAGGTGAGCTGGCCGCCGGTCGCCGCCTGCAGCCGCAGCGGGTGCAGGGTGACCGACTCCCCCGCCACCAGCCCGAGGTCTTGCTCCAGCAGGGCGCGGAGCTGGATCAGGGACAGGTCTGGCGGCAGCTGCAGCTCGATGTCCACCTGCAACGGCGTGTGGGTGACCGTGAGCGCCGCCATCAGGACCCCGCTGTTGGGGATCCGCACCGGCCGCCCGCCCACGTCGACGGTGGTGTAGACCACGCCCACATGGGTCACCACCCCGGAGTACTCGATGCCGCCGAAGAGGTAGGTCCTGATGTGGACCCAGTTGCCGACCACGAACGGTCGGGCCATGAGCAGGACCAGACCGGCGAAGACGCTTCCCAGAGACGTCTGGGCGGCGACGCCCACCACCACTCCCACGATGGCCCCGGCCGCCAGCAGGCCGGTCAGGTCGATCTGCAGCGCCGAGAGGACGCCGAGCCCCAGAACCACGTAGAGGCACCAGGTCAGGACCGGCCGCCAGGTGTAGAGGGCGCTGCCGCGCAGGCGGCTGAAAACCTGCGCCACGAAGGCCCGGATGGCGAGCCCTCCCAGCACCACCGCCAGGATGAAGATGCCCAGCTGTGCGATCAGCTGATCCCCCCTGGGGACCAGGGCGAGGATCTGCTGCCGCACCGCGAACAGGGCGGCCAGTGCCCCCACCGCCAGGAGCGCGGCCAGCCAGGGCCGGTGTGGCTCGGAGGGACGCGGCCTGGGGTTGGTCAGCATCGGCACATCCTGCCAGAGCGGGTGGCGCCGGCGCAGCCCCGACTGGGACTGGCTCTCACCCCTCGGCGGTCAGGGTGGGGTCGGAGTTGAGCTCGGTATTGCCCCGGAGGGCGGCCAGAGTCGCCGCCAGCAGGGAGATGGTGGCCAGGAACAGCACCGCCGCCACCAACCCCTTGGTGACCAGGGCCGGGGACTGGGCGTGGGAGGCCGTGGTGCCCGCCGCCAGCCCGAAGACCAGCCCGGTCATGGCCACTCCCAAGGACGTTCCCATTCCCCTGGTCATGTTGAGGATGCCGCTGGCCATCCCCGAATGCTCCCTGGGGGCCGCCCCCATGATGGCGGCGTTGTTGGGCGGGGTGAACATCCCCAGCCCGACTCCGGTCACCCCCAGCTCGAGCAGGAGCACCCCGCCCGGGACCGGGTGCAGCGCGATCGCGACCAGGGCGACCGCGCAGAGAGCCATGCCGCCCACGGTCAGCGGCCGGGCTCCGAAGCGGTCGGCGATGTTGCCCGCGATCGGGGCCGTGACGCCCAGCGCCACCGGCAAGACGATCAGCTCCAGCCCGGCGGTCCCCGGGTTCAGATGGCCGGCGAACTCGAGGTAGAACGGCAGCACGAAGAGGATCCCGAACAGCGCCAGGTAGGAGAGCAGGCCCGACGAGATGCCCGCCGAGAAGGCGATCACCTTGAAGATCCCCAGCTGCATCATGGGCGCCCGGGCGGTCAGCTCGCGATGCAGGAAGAGGCCCCCGAACACCACCGCGACCGCGAAGAAGCCGAGGATCTGGGGTGACAGCCAGCCGGTCTCGTCACCGAAGGAGAGTGCCAGCATCAGGCCGCTGATGGCGGCGCCGAAGGTGGCGATCCCCCACCAGTCGACCCGCTGGCGCTCGGCCAGGTGGCGGCTGCGGGGGAGCAGGAACCAGCCCAGCGCCATCCCGATCATGCCCGCCGGGACGTTGACGAAGAAGATCAGCCGCCAGCCTCCGAGCACCACCAGCAGGCCCCCCACCGCCGGGCCCAGCGAGAGCCCCAGGGCCTGGGCCGCCCCCTGCACCCCGATCCCTCGGCCCAGCTTGTTGGGGGGCATCGCGTGCACGATCAGGGCCACGCTGTTGGCCTGGAGCATGGCCGCCCCGAAACCCTGCAGGATCCTGAACACCACCAGGAAGGGGATGTTGGGGGCCAGCCCGCAGAGGGCGGTGCCGACGATGAAGATGGCGAAGCCGTAGATGTAGAGCAGCTTGCGGCCCACCATGTCGG